>JBCDDV010000144.1:0-6450 GCA_039180145.1 Cyanobacteria bacterium P01_G01_bin.49
CCTTTTCCTCTAGCTGCGATTAGATTATCTTCAATTAAAAAATAAGTAAAAAAGGCTTGCTTATTAATGTTTTCATCATCAAACTTTTTTTCCCGTTTTTTTCCACCCCGAATCTTGCCAGAATAGAGAGTTTGCTGACCCACTCTTAACTTAATGTTGGTAAAGTCAAAAGCCAAAATATTCTTTGGGGTTAAAAATCTCGCTGGCCCCGTCAATTGCAATTGTAACCCTCCTAGTTGAATACAATTTTCAAGGATTTCAGAAGCATCCTTTGCTTGTGGGGTAAAAGTCAATTCAACGGTTACCCAACGAGGAAGATAACGCCCTGATTGCAGTACCATACCAGCCTGATTTTGAGCCTTTTTAGTACCTGTAATAAAACAAAGTCGCCAAGTCCCTTTTAATTGATTTGAGTCATAAATCGGCTTAGTTTTTCGACTTGCTTGCTCAACCGACTTTAAAGCGATCGCCAACTGTTGTGCAGACGGTTTTTCCCCACATCCTTTAACAATTGAAATTACCCCTTGTTGCAAAGTTGATAAATAATCCATAAGCTTATTCAAACTGAGGCATTAAGCGTAGAACCCCCATGGCTAAAGCATCAGCATCGAGGGATTTGGCTTCAAAGACAGCCATCATATCTGGCAGTTGAGGATTACCCCGAGAACTTCCCGTTACCCCCATCGCCACAATTAGCCCACAATAGCCTCCTGTTTGTTGACAACGGTGATCCCATTTTTTGCGAGCTTGCTCATGTTCAGGATCATTGGTGAGAAATTCACCAAAAATAAATAAAGAACCGTCACCTGCTTGCAAAAGACCTAGATCGTAGTTTAGTTCTTCCCAGGGATCTTCTCCAGGATTAAAACAAATTCCTTGGAGATTCCCAGCATCTTTCAGGGTTGAAATCATTTTTTTGGCTTTGGGACGGGAAGTTTGCACCAAAATCACCGGCATTCCTTCTCCTTTGGCAGTAATCTCAAGAGATTGATAGTAAGTTTTTGGGTTATGTTGAAGTTTGTCAATCATTTCCCAAGGAATCATTCCCAAGCTCAAAAAAGCGTTATCAGGAATCAAATCATCCCGAATGGACAACTGTATACGATTATCAGTTTCATTGTCTTCATTTTCTGAATCTGCTAACATTTCCAAAAACTCTGAGGATAAATCAGGGAGGGTGGAAATTTTCAGCGTAATTGATTGGGATTTTTTGGGTTCCAAAGCCATGGGAAAGCGATAAGATTTGTGTAACTTCCTAATCGGCTCTTCACTCAAAACTCGTTGATTACGCTCATAGAACCGCAAAAAAGCTTGCAGAGCATAGTAAATGACTTGACTTTCTTCCTCATCAAGAAAGGGCCGCATTCCTTCATAGGGATGAATACTGCCAAAAAGGGGATGCATTACCTCTTGATCATCTTCGTCTAATGCCAGGGAAACTTCTTCTGTGGATTCAAAGTTTAAAAACCAACAATCTTGGGATAAAAAAGCTTGCTCTAACTGGTTGTTGGATTGATCACTCAAGGCAGCTTGACGAAAGTGTTTTAAGGACTCCAAGGAACGATAGAGAATCAGTCCATATTCTTGTCCCGACATTCCCATAACACAAATATAAATAGTGCCTACGTCCCAGCGATTAAACTCCACAGAAATAATGTCATGATCCGTTAGTAAATCCCAAGGGGCTGCTGTTTCAATTTGCTCAGCAATCTCCAGTAGTAAGGGTTCGTAATTCGGGGGTAGGGCTGGTGGCCGGTTTGGTTCGGCTGCATTAAAATTCCGAAAAAGTTGGTCAATTAAAGGTAAATCAGGGGCATAATCAATCACAATATCAAGATCTTGAAGGGCCCCTCTTAAGAAAAATTGTAATTCTCGATTGCGAACCACAATTTTTTGCGGTCGGGCTGGTTGGGAGGGACTGTGAGGATTTTCGATCGCTCGCAAAAGTGTTCGCACAACTGCTTCTGGCCCCACATCACGGGTAGTAATATCCATCGCCCTGACCACCCCTTCAGACCCATCAACCCAGATAATACAGTCTTCTGGCTGAAGTATTTTAGAATCAGATGTGCCTCTTAAACCATCCACAGAACGACGATCTCCTTCCCAAACGCTCTTAATTTGTGGGATTTTCTGGAGTCGACGTTTCGTTGTTTGAGGCAAATTATTCATACAGCTAATCAGAGAGAAGAGAGTAAAATGATAAGTGAAGAGTTATCTAAACCACTTGATAAACAAAACTCAAAGTTGACCAGGCTTTAACATCAAGAGCATAACTATCAGACGTTGTTTCTAAGACTTCTTCTTGAACGAAACTAGCCTCATTTAAGTCTTGCAGAAGAGAACGGGCAATTTCTAGGGGATTTTCAAGAATTAGAATTTGACCTTTATTGGCTTTAAATCCTGAGGAGTTTTTCAAGGTTTTGAGGGTTTTTTCAAAAGGAGCAATAGAGGCAATAACAAGAACTTGCTCCCAACCTTGAGTGCCAGCCGTCGTCCAAATAAGTCCTGTTTCTGAGGTAGGAACTAGCGTTGCTGCACCAGGTTCAAGGGATGCTATGGTCTTAATTTCTTGTTCATTACCTGCTTTGGGCGGAACGTAGGCGATCGCCCTACCTCCGCTATCAATGCCCACCATCATATAATAAAGAGTCTGCTTTGCTTGATTTTCGAGTCGATATTGCAAGCGACTCCCCCGTGATACTTGAGGTAGGCCTCCATGAACATTTGAGGGAGCAGAGAGAAAGGCATTTGTCGCCGTTTCCTCTTGAGCATTGGTGATAGATTTTAATTGAGCGGTTCTGGTTGTTTGACGTTGTTCAACTTGATGAGGCTCAGGGTCTAACCCTTCGAGGGTAACACGCCAAGGTAATTGGGAAGAGCCTTCGTTAAGAGTAAGTCCCCAGAGTTTGGCGGCTAAAAGTTTTTCGAGAGTTGGTCGTAAGCGTTCTACGGCAGATTTAATGGCTTCTCCCTCTTTCCCAAGAGTGTTGGACAATAAGACTCCCCCTGGTAAAAACAGTCCATATTTCCCATTTTCTTCTTCTGTCTCTCCTGTTGTTTCGTCAGTTACCGTTGGCGGAGAGGATTTTAATCCTAATACACAATCTGCTGCTTGTTCTCCTGCTGTAATGACTGATGAGACCATGGTAATCGAAGAGAAGGCGCTGGTGGCATCCACCCGTTCAATTCGTTGTAACTCTTGGTCAAGAGCTACGATCAAGCCAACGTTTCGCGGTAAACAACGAACTGATTCTTGGAGGAATTGTCCTTCTGTTAAAGGAGGCGTTGTTGATTCTGATGATGAATTTAGCTGCCGAACTTTTCCTTTTAAGCCTTCGCGGGAGCGTAATTGCCAGAGGACAGGACTAGTTTGTGGGGAGGAAATCAACCGAAAGCAGGAGTCAAGTCCATAATTTTGAAGAATAGTGTTAGGGATGCCAGTAAATTTAATCGTAGCATTGCTGGCATCTTCAACTTGATGGATAACGGCCTCAGCCCCTTGGGGAATAGTGGGGAGCAGATAATAGGTAAAGAGAGGTTGCTTAACGTCATTACAGGTTTGAGGTTGCTGCCCCTTTCCCATAATGGGAACCACTTGTTCTGTTGTTTTGTTGAGGGTAATTGTCACACGACTGGCAGGGGTTGCTGACCAAAGATATTGAGTTAAGGCATAAGTAAAAAGACCTGCACTAAATCCATTACCTTTAATTTCGGTGGCTACTTGTTGATGACCGGCTGCACTGAGAATAATGCCCGGAATAGCTGAAGATTGGCCTTGATGATTTGATTTGTTGACCTGACTTTTCAATTGGGCTTGAAAGGCAAGTTCTTCGGGGTTAGTTTTCTTACTTGTATGGGGAAATGAACGAACTCTCAGATTTCCTTGAATCGTTTTGCCCAGACAATAATGACTAGTATCTAACACCATTGTCAATTTTTCGGTAGCCAAGGATTGACCCAATAAGATTAAAGTTTCTTCGAGAATATTGTTGGTGGTTGGGGTTCCTTTGTTTAACAAAATCCCATCGCTAGGAATAAAACCTCGAACTTGACCATTGGTGACAGTTGGTGCATCTTCCGGGGTAATGTTCACCTGGTTTCCGTAACCACTGAAATGAAAGAGAACCACATCTCCTGCTTTAGCTTGAGCAACTAAATGTTCCATAAATGCAGTTTCAATGCCCTCACGGGTTGCTTGTTTTTCAGTGAGGGTCAAAATATCTTGTGGGTTGAACCCAAAACGGTAAATCAATAACTCCCGTTGCCTTTCTACATCAGTTAAACATCCTTTTAAATCGAAACGCTCTGCATAATCATTAATTCCTATTAATAAAGCCAGTTTGCGATGGGTTGGTTCTGCTAAGGTTTGATAATATTTTTCGAGTTTATTGGGCTGATTTAACCATCCCAGGTTGCCTTGACTGACCCCCCAGGTGAGTAAGGTCTGTAAAAAAGTCCGCCGATCCCATTCCATTTTTCCTGTATGCCCTAGTGGGAAGATATGATAATAGTCTAATGCTTGATGGGGGTTAAATTGAAGAATTAGTTAGAATTCTCACCCTAACCCCTTACTCAGTAGACTTCTTACAAAAGTCGATATCGATGAAAACGGGTTGGAAAATTCCTCCGCACAGTGAAAATAGGAGTCTATGTTTTTTTCTGATTTCATCTCTTGGAAAAAACTTTTGCAAGAAGTCTCATGGTTTAGCCTTGCATTGCTTTGATTAATTCGGCTGCCACTTCAGGACGAGAAAATTGAGGGGGTGGTAGCTCTCCCCGTCGTAACATTTCCCTCACTTTAGTGCCTGAGAGATGAATCCGCTCTTCTTTAAGACTAGGACTGGTTTTGGTTGTAGCCATTTGTTCAGTACGGGTACAATAGAAGGCGTGTTCAAATTTCATTGGAATAATACCAAGGGCATTCGGCTCAAACTCGTCGAAAATATACTGAGCATCGTAAGTTCCATAATAATCACCTACTCCGGCATGATCTCGGCCCACAATAAAATGGGTGCAACCATAATTTTTACGGACAATAGCATGAAAAATCGCTTCTCTAGGGCCAGCATAACGCATGGCTGAGGGATTAATCGCTAAAATAACCCGGTTTTGGGGAAAGTATTTTTCCATCATGATTTCATAGCAGCGCATCCGCACATCAGCCGGAATATCATCGCTTTTGGTTGCACCAACGAGGGGATGCAGAAATAAGCCATCAACGATTTCTAGAGCGCATTTTTGTATATATTCGTGGGCCCGATGAATGGGGTTACGGGTTTGAAATCCCACAACCGTGGCCCACCCTCTTTCTATAAATGATTTTCGAGACTCAGCCGGATCAATTTGATATTTGGGAAATAAAGGATGGTCGTCTCTCTGTAATAACCACACTGGGCCAGCTAAATTGACAGCACCTTGCTCGTAAACCACTTTTACGCCTGGATGCTTGGTTTCGTCGGTACGGTAAACGTTTACCGCTTCGTGGGCTTTATTATAGTGATATTTTTGGGTTAATTCTAAGACACCAATAAAGTTGCCCTGGGGATCATCTAATCTTACCCAATTGCCCTCTTTGAGTGCATCTGCTTTTTCTTCACTGACGGGTAGAGTAACGGGAATAGACCAAGGAACACCGTTGGTCAAGTGCATTTGTTCAACAACGGTTTCGTAGTCATCTCGTTCCATAAAGCCTTTTAGGGGACTAAATCCCCCAATAGCAATCATAACTAAATCCGAAGTTGCTCGTTCATCCAAGGTAATTCTAGGCAAATGATCCTTTTGTGCTAAGAATTCTTGTCGTTCAGCGGGTGTCGCTATCCGATTAATTAATTGACCGCCGTGGGGCGCAATTCCATCTATCTGTCTACTCATAATCTGTTTGTGCTAGCTGCCAGAATTATCGTACCAGCCAGCGAGAACGTTTGGTTAATTAAAGTTTTTTCGGGGGATAGGACTCGATATCTTAAATCTTAGAAGCTATTGTTTTGATAATGGTTTTGGCAACTTGAATTATGTCGGTGTCGTTTTCATTGGTTTTGATAACTTAACTTACCCAGACAATTAAGATTTTTGATTATTTCTTTGGCGATAGGTCAGCCAATAATACTAGCACGACATGATAAGATGAGCAATCTCTGTTAAACAAAAAGCAAGGTAACATAAGTTTTTCTTGTTCTCAGCCTACATTCTTGATCTTTCCTATGCAAAACTCAGGTTATGATCAACTTAGGAAGTAGTCTTAAAAATTTCTAGGACTTAAATCAGCCATGAATGTTATGGTCGTTGATGATGAACAAGATATTAAAATATTATTTCAGCAAAAGTTTAGAAAAGAAATCAAACAGCACAAGTTAGTGTTTTCCTTTGCTTTTTCTGCGGAAGATGCTTTGTCATCTCTTCAAGAAAAAGATAACCATTTAATCTTAATTCTTGCTGATATTAATATGC
>JBCDDV010000145.1:0-6442 GCA_039180145.1 Cyanobacteria bacterium P01_G01_bin.49
GTGATGGCTGATATATTCTTATCCTTATCTGATCGCTATGATCAAGGCGAAATAAAATCAATTTCTGATGTCGTTAAACATATTTTAGATGGATTAGTCAAAGATGCGAATAAACCCATTACTTATCAAGTCAAAATTCAAGATCAAGTTTATGATGTGCTGCCCAAATCAGCAGGATTAACCTTTTTAATGGATACAGGCGTTCCTTACGTAGAATCCATTTTTTTCCGAGGAACACCCTTTCCAGGGACTGTTTCTTATAATGCTCAAAGCTATCAAATTCCTTATGAACAATCAATTTTTACCTATGGCGCATTATACGCAGATCCTTTGCCTATCGGTGGTGCAGGCATTCCTCCCACATTATTAATGCAGGACATGAGCCACTACTTACCTGAGTATCTACATAATTTTTATCGTCAAAGTTTTCGCCAAGAAGATGACTTATTAGTTCAAATTTGTCAAAGCTTTCAAAAATCTATGTTTTGTGTAACAACTGCTGCAATTCTTGGCTTAGCCCCTCACCCAATTAATACCACTAATACACAAGAAAAAAAAGAAAATCGGGCTTATTTGGAAGGATGGCTCACTCGTCTTCAAACATCTCAATTAGTCATTGCTAATAATTAGTCATTCAGAAAATAATCTCTTATCGTCAAATAATCTTCTATCTTAATCACTGAGCTTTCATAATCATTATTGAGACTTATCTGAATAATCATGAAAGTTGATTAAAGTTTTGATGGCTTAAAGATTTGTCATACAACTTATCTAAAACTAGGCTATGCAAAAATACTAATCTACAGGATAATCATATAGACGGAAAAGACCAAACAAGTCAAACTATTTACTCCTCATGAAGAAGCTAATAGAAGGACTCCGAGAGTTCCAGGACGGTTATTTTAGATCCCATCGGGAATTGTTTGAAGAATTATCCCACGGACAACATCCCCGCATTCTTTTTATTACCTGCTCTGATTCTCGTATTGATCCGAATTTAATTACCCAAGCTAAAGTAGGAGAACTGTTTGTCATTCGCAATGCCGGAAATATTATTCCTCCTTTTGGTGCGGCTAATGGGGGAGAAGGGGCAGCGATCGAATATGCTATTTCTGCCCTTAATATCGAACAAGTCATTGTCTGTGGACATTCCCATTGTGGGGCGATGAAAGGATTACTCAAAATGAGTAGCCTAGAAGAAAAAATGCCTCTCGTTTTTAATTGGTTAAAACATGCAGAAGCCACAAGAAGAGTCATCCAAGATAATTACGGCAATTTAGAAGGGGAAGAACTCTTGGAAGTGACGGTTGCCGAAAATGTGCTGACTCAACTCGAAAATCTACAAACCTATCCTGTCATTCGTTCTCGTTTACATCAAGCTAATTTATCCCTCCATGGTTGGATTTATCGCATCGAAACGGGAGAAGTGCTTGAATATGATGGGCTTTCTCACGATTTTGTTGCTCCCCAGAGTCGCATCGGTTATGCTGAACCAGAATATAACTTCCATCCCACTTGTCCTATGCCCTCTCCCTCTGACTTTAAAGTTCCTACTGGGGAAAAGTTGAATAATGGAGCCAAGTCGAATAACAATGACCCTTCATTACCCGGATACGAAAATTTTCCCTCAGAACAAGCAGAGCGGATTTATCGAGGATCGTATTAGTTGTCTTCAAGGAGAAAACAATTAGTTGTCAATTGGCTTTTTGAGTAGCGATCGCCAATTTTGCCCCTTGAACTTGACGAACGAGATCCATCACTTTCACAACACGACCATGATTCACCCGTTCATCTGCATTAATAATTACCAATCCTTCCTGATTTTGTCCAATTAAAGTCCCGACTTTCCCTTTGAGGCTATCTAACTGTATTGGTTGGCGATCTAAAAAAACATTCCCATCAGATTCAATCGTGATATTAATTTGCTTAGTTTTTTGCGGTTGGGCGGTCTTCGCAGAAGGTAAATTAACGGGCAACCCTTCAGAACGGGTTAGAAATAGGGTAGAAATGATAACGAATGCCAAAATTGAGAAAATAACATCAATCATTGGCACAATATTAATTTCTGCGGGAGCATCTATTTCATCGGGAAGCCGCATAGGTTTTCTCTCCTTTCTCATAGAAACGACGATATAGTAATTCTAACTGACCACTATATTCTTGAATTAGTGCCAACTGACTGAGGTAAAAAGAACGAAAGGAATTTGCAAATAGGAGAGTGAAAATTGCCACCACTAACCCCATAACTGTAGAAGTCAAGGCTTCTGAGATACCACCTGTTACCCCAGTTGCATTAGTGCCACTAGCATTACCAATGTCTAAAGAAGCAAAAGAGCGAATTAAGCCCAAAATTGTGCCTAATAGTCCCAATAATGGGGAAACTGTAATAATTGTCTGAAATAATGTGCTAAACCTTCTTAATAAGGGCAACTCAGCTTGGGCTGCTGTTTCTAATGCTAGCCGAAATTCTGTGGGAGTCGCATAATCCAACTCTAATGCTTCGAGAAAAATACGACAAACGGGTAAATCAGCATTTTGTTTGAGTCGGGCCATTGCCCCAGTAATTTGATCACTTCGGTAAAGTTTCAACACTGTCGTCACAACTTTATGTTGACGGGACTTAATCCGATACCAAAAACTGATCCGCTCAATAATTAAGGCGACTCCCAATAAAGAAAATGCTGATAAAGGCCAAGCGACAATGCCACCAGCCATCATAAAGTTTGTAATAGACATTATAGATAGTTGTCAGTAATTGAGAAAATATCTCAATTTTATTTTATACTACAGTTGCCAAATTGTAGCAAGTATTTTTAGTGAGTATTCAATCTGAATAGTAAATAAAAGTCCACCTACAATTGTAGGTGGACTTCGTGATGTTTTAAAGCTGTCTAAAACGGCTTAGAATGCACGGTTATTGGGCTTATGAACAATGAAACTAGTGGTTTGACATTGCTTGATGTTGTCAAAACCAATAACGCGAATATAAGCATTAGGATACTCAGAACGGCATTCACGTACTTCTGCTAAAACTTCTTGGGGAGAAGAAGCACCAAATAAAGGTAACTTCCACATTGTCCAGAAATAGGTTTCAGGTTGAGGGTTTTCTTCAAATTCAATCCCAGGAATAAATCCCTGATCCAATAAATATTGAATCTGCTTAACGATTTGTTGGTCGGTTAAAGGGGGTAAGTACGAGAGAGTTTCGTAACGACGCTCTTTGGGTAATGTTTTCATTGTTTGGTTAATTCCTATCTGAAGTTAATCACAGCTAAGCACAGTTAGAGTCATCATTGTCTAACTCAGGACGAGGAGATGAGGACACAGAGGAAGAACTGGTAAGCCTTTCCAATAGCTGACGACGGTGTTCTACATTGGACTGACTAATGCGACAGCGCACCATTTGAGGTAAGAATTCAAGCACTTCCTCAGCAAGATGTTCTCGCACTTTGAGAATTCGCAACACCAACTCCTTATTGTCTGCCATTAGCCCTTCAACAAACGACTCTCCCTGTTGAATATTATGAGAGGATACATATTGCCTTAGCCAAATTGCTTGGTTCGGGTTAGTTTCAGATAATTGGTCGATAATCACGCGAACTGCTTGATAAGTCAGGTAACTCTGTAAAATAGCTGCGGTGTCATTAGCGATTTTTTTGGGATACATGGATGCCTACCTGTCCCTCCTCGGACACTGTTGTTAGTTAATAGTTTTTGATATTCCCTAAAAACTAACAACTATCTCTAAATTAGAGTGTATCCATTGCCTCAAACTCAAAGGTAATTTCTTTCCACAGTTCACACGCTGCGGCTAATTCGGGACTCCAGCGACAAGCTTCCCGAATGACATCGTTACCTTCACGAGCGAGGGAACGACCTTCATTACGAGCTTGAATACAAGCTTCAAGGGCAACACGGTTAGCGGTTGCACCAGGAGCATTACCCCAGGGGTGTCCGAGAGTTCCACCACCAAACTGTAGACAAGAGTCGTCACCAAAGATTTCAACTAAGGCAGGCATATGCCATACGTGGATACCACCGGAAGCAACTGGCATGGTTCCAGGCATAGACGCATAGTCTTGGGTAAAGAAGATACCGCGATCGCGGTCTTCTTCAACGAAGTCTTCACGCATGAGGTCAACAAACCCCATGGTGATACCCCGTTCCCCTTCTAATTTACCCACAACGGTTCCAGAGTGGAGGTGGTCACCACCAGAGAGGCGTAAGCACTTCGCTAAAACGCGGAAGTGGATACCATGATTTCTTTGACGGTCAATTACCGCGTGCATGGCACGGTGAATGTGCAGCAATAAACCATTATCACGACAATACTTCGATAAAGTGGTGTTCGCCGTGAAACCACCCGTTAAGAAGTCATGCATGATGATCGGGGTGCCTAGTTCCTTGGCAAATTCTGCCCGCTTGAGCATTTCTTCACAGGTACCAGCCGTTACGTTGAGGTAGTGACCTTTAACTTCATTAGTTTCTGCTTGGGATTTTTCGATCGCATCTTGTACAAAGAGGAAGCGATCGCGCCAGCGCATAAAGGGCTGAGAGTTAATATTTTCATCGTCTTTGGTGAAGTCTAAGCCACCTCGTAAGCACTCATAAACAGCACGTCCGTAGTTCTTGGCAGACAGGCCGAGTTTGGGCTTAATGGTACAACCTAATAAAGGACGACCATATTTGTTTAATTTATCCCGTTCAACGGTGATGCCGTGAGGAGGTCCTGGGAAAGTTTTGATTAACGCAACAGGGAAACGAATATCTTCTAATCGTAATGCCCGCAGTGCTTTGAAACCAAAAACGTTACCCACTAAAGAGGTGAGAACGTTGGTGACTGATCCTTCTTCAAATAGATCTAAAGGATAGGCAATAAAGCAAAAATACTGATTATCTTCGTTAGGAACGGGTTCGATGTCATAGCAACGACCTTTGTAACGATCTAAGTCGGTAAGATTGTCTGTCCAAACTGTTGTCCAAGTTCCTGTGGAAGATTCTGCGGCAACCGCAGCACCCGCTTCTTCAGGAGGAACACCAGGTTGGGGAGTCATGCGGAAGCATGCTAAGAGATCGGTATCTTTAGGGGTATAGTCGGGGGTGTAATAGGTCAGACGATAGTCCTGTACGCCTGCCTTAAACCCTGATTTAGATGTGGCTTGTGCCATTTAGTTATTCCTCCATGAATGAGCTTCGTTAATTTCTCATTTATCAGCTTGTAAGTCAGTTTTTCCCAACTTACTGGTAATAGAGAAAACTTTAGAAAGTTATTCGGTTGCTATAAGTCTGCTCTAGCTAACCGTTAATTTACTTGTCTGCTTTTCGAGTCCCCATCATATCATGATAGTTAGACTCTTTTAACATTCTCTTTGCCCCTTATTTGGAATTTTTCTATTACAATTTGTAGACGGTCTGATTAATTTAACTAATCACTCTCTAATAGCCGATAAATCATTGCTAAGCAATTTTTCCTAGATAACAGATATTGGATCACTTATCCTAAAAAATTTATAAATAGTTACATTAATTTTTCTGACTATGCTAAGCATGATTACTTATTGTTTGAGAATAGCCAAAATTGTCCTTAAAATCTACACATAATTAAAATGAAAAGAATCACATAGATTTATCATCATTTCGGATTAAAAATGAATTACTTTACTTTACTTCGTTCAAGTTCTTTGCTTGTTATAGCAGTTTCTAGCATTTTTATGACTCCTTTGATTCGCCCGGCAATAGCACAAGAACAAGTATCACGCACTTTAACCGTTACTGGAGAAGGTAAGCAGAGAATTCCTACCACGTTGACAGATATTCGCTTAGGGGTAGAAGTTTCAGGGAAAACAGCCACAGAAGTCCAACAGGAGGTTGCTCAAAGAACCTCAGCCGTGGTAGATTTCTTGCGATCGCGTCAGGTAGAAAGATTAGAAACCACAGGCATTCGACTACGACCTAACTATCAATACGAAAATAATCAAAGAAGTTTAGTGGGTTATATTGGGACAAATACTGTTAGTTTTCGGATAGAAACTGATGCCATTGGCAATTTACTTGATGAAGCAGTGAAAGTTGGAGCGACTCGCATTGATGGCGTGAGTTTTACAGCCACCGAAGAAGCGATCGCTACTGCTCAAAAAGAAGCATTGCGAGAAGCAACCTCAGATGCTCAACAACAAGCAAAGGCTGTCTTAGAGGTTCTCCAATTTCAGTCCCAAGAAATTATTAATATTCGCATCAATGGGGCCAATGTTCCGACTCCTCCTTTGGTTCGCTCCGCAGAAACCTTTAAAAATACAGCCGATGCTCAAGAGACTACTCCTGTGATCGGTGGAGAACAAACCGTGAACGCATCAGTTACCTTACAAATTCGCTATTAAGCAATGTTCATATCTTTTGAGAGTTACTATGGTTACGCGGGCAAGTCGTTGATGTGACCAAAAAC
>JBCDDV010000146.1:0-6432 GCA_039180145.1 Cyanobacteria bacterium P01_G01_bin.49
GTTAAAAGCTAAATTGTCAGCTATTACAGAAAATAAAGATTCTGATTATCAAGACTGGGTGTATGTCATCCCTCTTGCGTAAATTAATCGAATTTTTCCATACTTCGTTGAGGACTCTCTATTCATATAACCAGAAGTAAACATTTTTCCTCAGAAAATCCTTGACAAATTAGGGTATTATTTTGTTATTATTACAAAGGCGACATCGTTGGGGTGTAGCCAAGCGGTAAGGCAGCTGGTTTTGGTCCAGCCATTCCTAGGTTCGAATCCTAGCACCCCAGTTCAAGATAAAAGCAAAATAAAAGGCAGAATTTATCTATATATTTCAACTAGGTTGGCTTCAGGTTCGATTAACCAACCAAGCTTATACACCATTATCTAAATATTCTTGCATCCTCGCACGTTCCTTTGCCTATAAGTCCTCGTATCTTTGATTTTTTCTGTTACTGAGACTGACTAATCCGATGACGAAATCAGGAGTAATGGGAGAGAAGCCTTATAGTTTCCATATTTTTTTATTTATATCTTGATAACTGTTCGATTAACCTTCCATTATATTTTGAACTAATAATTCTGCTTCTTTTTTAGTTACAATTTCTCCATCCAATGTCTTATTTAATAATTGATCTAAAACTTGTTTATACTTTGGCCCTGGTTTGTATCCCATTGCTTTCAAATCATTACCATTTAAAGGTGCATTAATTTGTGACCATTTTGTTAAAAATTGCCAAATCATACGGCGAATCATTAGATTAGATCGAACAGCAACAATCACTAAATCGGGCAATTTGTAAGCCTTTAACAGAGTAACTTTTTGACTTATTTTATGATAAGTTTGTAACTCATTTTTAATTTGTGTTTCATTTTTTGATAGTAATTTTAGTCTTTCAATACTTTCTTTGGGTAGTTGAAGATTGGCAGCAATTTTACTTCCTTCATGGGAATTAATTTGAGCAATTAATATTTCAAGACGAATTAACCAATGTCCTAAATTATTCTTAGGATCGAGATACTTTAACCAACGAGAAGCATAACGAATTTGCCACCAAATTTCCTCATCTAAGCTCATTTGAGAATGTAGACAACGCAATGCATCTAAATTTGCCAATAATTTTAACGCTGGCTTCCAATAATTGGTTTCTAAAATATACTTTAATTCAGCTTTTAAGCGAGTTGTTAAGGCAGGAGCAACATGATTTTCGATGCGTAATCTTTCATAAACCCCACTATTGATCGCATAACGAATATAAGCTTCTGTTTGAGACTCAATTTTAAACTTTAAACGGACTGCAAATCGTACTGCTCGATAAATTCTGGTGGGATCTTCAATAAAACTATTGGCATGAAGTACCCGAATTTTACCAGCTTTTAAATCTAACATTCCTCCAAAGAAATCCAATAATTCTCCTTCTCTGGGGGATGTTAATTTGACAGCTAAGGCATTGATAGTGAAGTCTCTTCTGTATAAGTCTTGACGAATAGAACTTGCTTCAACTTCTGGGTTAGCTGCGGGATAGGGATAAAATTCAGTTCGTGAGGTTGCAATGTCTACCCATAGTGACCCGAATTCTGGATCTTTATGCCATAATAAAGCTGCTGTTTGGAACTCTCCATGCACTGATAGAGAAGAGTTAGGGAACATTTTTTGTAGTGTTGAAGCTAATTCTACCCCGGCTCCTACGTTTGCTGAACGATGAAATCCATCTACTACCAAATCAATATCTTGTAAGAGAATTTTTCCATCTTTGTTTGTCAGTAATAAGTCCCGAACTGCACCACCAACAATATATAAATTCCATCCTTTTTCTTGAGCTAATTGTGCAGTTTTTTGTAGTAATTTCCAGATAGAAGTCTCCAGTTTATCACGAAGCGAGGGTAGCAAACACGAAACAGTCGCAACACTCTTATTATTAGCATTTTTGCTATCTTTTCTATCTTGATGAATTTGTCTCAAGATATCAGTTCTTGTCACGATTCCCAATAATTTATTATCTGCTATAACAGGCAATCTTCCCACATCATAAGTCACCATAATAGATTCTATTTCTGGCAATAAAGTATCAGGATGAATCATTTTTACCTGTCTAGTCATATATCCTTTGACGGGAGCATGACTAAACCCATGATGTAACGCTAAATCTAAATCTCGTCGAGAAATAATCCCTACCAAATGATCATTTTCATCCACCACAGATAACCCTGAATGTCCATAACGAAATAAAACTCGTTGCGCCTGTTTTATGGTAGTCTGGGGGCGAATTGTTCTAACAGGAGAGGACATCAAATCTCTAGCCGTTAAAGGGTGAGGAATTTGGGAAATAAATTCTCTAACTAATTGATTTAAAGTCCCTTCTGGGTCTATGTTTCGTAACATTAAAGAAGCCGCTTGACTATGACCTCCTCCCCCATAAGTCGTAAATAATTGGTTGAGGTTAGTCCCTTCGATGCGAGTTCTGCCAATTACTGTTAAACGTTCATTTTGACCAGGTTTATTATTGTCTCCTTTCTGGTAAGAATGAGCTAATAATAAAGCATTATTTTCCGTTAATTCGATTAATCTTTCTGCTAAATTAGATAATCCAGCTACAAAATTTTCTGTTTCGATTAATACCCAGGCGACTTGATAACCGTTAACTGTTTCTATCTGCAAGTTATCTAATGCTTCTGTCAATAATTGTTGTAATTGAGGGGAAAAACTCGAATCAGAATATTCGGCAATAGTTTTAAGATTTGCTCCTTTTTCCATTAACCAAGCTAAAGCATAAGCATCCCGTGAAGTAGACTGAGAAAAGGTCAAAGAACCTGTATCAACATGAATACCCAAAGCCATTACTGTGGCTTCAATGGAAGTAGGATATGTTTTTTCTCGTTGCATCTTTTCAACAATTAAAGTAGTTGTTGCCCCAACAGGCTCCAATTCTTGATAGGTGGTTGGAATATCTGAAATAGTATTAGGATGATGATCGTACAATTCTATTGTTTCAATTTGGGGTAAATTAAACCAATTTGCTGCTTTTCCTAAGCGATTAATTTGTTGATTATCGACAACGATTAGACTACGGATTTTTTTAGGGTTTATACTTCTTAATTCAATTAAAGCCAACTCATCCCGATGTAATGCCAGAAAATTCTTTACTGTAGGATGAGACCCACCCGTTAAAACAATGCGACTACCAACTTTGAGGCAAGATAGTCCAACGGCTGCCCCTAATGCGTCAAAATCAGCCGTTTGATGGCATAAAATTAAGTCCATATCTGGAATATCAATTAGGCGATCGCTGATTTTCATTATAATATCTTGTCAGTAGTTCCACAGATAACGATATAGTAAACATCAGCATAAGTTTATTAGGCACACTCGGTGATGCAGGTTTCCTTCAGGTCTAAACAATTCCCTCCTTTCTGGTCAGAGGCTTCCCTGACTCGTCTCAAGTGCAGAGTCATCACTCTCCTTGGCCAAAAAAAAGTAAGCAAAATAGGTCTTTGGTTATTGGGATCAACAGGGGTAACCTTGACGTTAGGGTGGAATTGGAAGTTAGTGTTAGCCACCATCACTGGAATTAGTTTGATGAGATTGGCGTACCGCATACAAGGTTGGAACTGGCAACGTCGTTGGTACTATTTGTGCGAATTTCTGAAAGGATCTCAAGGAAAATTGGCTATTGCTGTTGGCAGTGGGAGTTTTGCGACTATTGTTAGCTATATCGCTATTTCCATTTGGTCTGACGCTGAAAATCGCTGGTTAGCCATCGGTTTTATTTTACAAGGGTTAGGCACCTTATTAACCCTGAGTTTATTGGGTTGGCAAATCTTCCATCTACAAGGCAAAAAACAAGAAACCCAATATCATCAATGGATATCAGACTTAACTGATGCTAACACCCTAAAACGGTTAATTGCAGTACGAAGTCTCTGTGAACTGCTTGAGAAGCAACAGTTAAATCTTAGTCAGCGTCAGCAACTTTGGGAGTATTTTCGTTTAATGTTGACTGAAGAACAAGAAACGGTTGTCCGTCAGGCAGCGTTACAAAGTTGCCAGATTTTAAGAAATTTTAAAGGTTAGGGAAGTTCTACAGACGTTGGTTTGGCAATATGAGGCAATCCCCATCCCAATTTTTCCCTTAAAATACGGAAAAATTCAGGGGACTCTAAACGAATAAATCGAGCGAAATAGGGAGACTTTTCCACACGAATTTGGTCTTCTGGCAACACATAACATCCCCCATTGCCATCAACGACTAAAATCATACGATTCGGGGTAGCAGGAAAGATGGTTACAGCTTCTCTATCAGAAAATACCAAAGATCGAGAAGCTAAAGAATGAGGACAAATAGGAGATAATTGGAATACAGGCACATCTGGCGTAACCACTGGGCCACCTGCACTCAAAGAATAAGCAGTAGAACCCGTAGGTGTAGAAAGAATAATCCCATCTGCTGCAATATCGACAGGGGCATGTCTCCCAATTTTTACCTCAAAATGGCACATACTGGTTAGGGGTTCGCGGTGAATCACCATTTCATTGAGAGACAAAGCTTCCCAAAGTAACGTATCTTTGCGCAATAGACGCACCGTTAACATGGTACGCTCTTCTATTTGGTAATCTCCTGCGATTACTTTATCTAAAGCTTCTGGTAACTGGTTTAGGTAAACTTCGGTGAGAAAGCCCATGTGTCCTGTATTAACCGTCAATAGCGGAATACCACAGGGGGCCAGTTGCCGAAAAGCAGACAAAACCGTTCCATCCCCCCCTAAAACGATGGCAAAGGACATGGTTTCGTCAAACTGGGGAGGAATAAGCTGTTCAATGCGGGTATGACAGACAGGACGTTGCGGTTCAGAGTAGCCGAGAAGTCCTCCTCGGCCAGTTTCTAGAACAACAGTCCATCCTTTCGCCGTTAGTTTATCTTGTAAGTCTGTCGCGACTTGACAAGCGGCGGGTTTGAGATCGTTGAATATGATGCCGACTTTTGGCACAATGGGCTATCCTGGGTCAAAATTAACTCAGACAGAAGATTTAAAAGGAGTCTTTTTTTTCTTCTTCGATTTACTCTTTTCGTAATCGATTTCTTTGAGCTTTTTAAGAATACGACTAAAATATTCTTGTAAGTAGGATTCTAAAGTAGTAGTCTCCTGGGGATCAAGGCCTAGGGTTTGATAAACATCATCCATTGAGGCATTTAGTGGTTTGCCACTGGCCAAAACTTCAGCGAACGCTAAGCGATCAGAAATATTATACGTCCATTGGAAGAAACGGGTAAAGCTACGCAAAAATCGTAATAATCCCAGGGGAACGCGAGCAATTTTCACCTGTTTATCCGATAATCTTTCACACAGTTGGATAATTTCTTCTGCTGTCCAAGCTTTTGTCCCTACCATCGGATAGGTCTGCCGTTGTGTTTCAGAAACGCCCAAAGCACGAATGGTTAATCTAGCAACATCTTGAGTATCCATATAGGCAACGGGACTACTTTCTCCGGTGATCCAGACTGCCTGATTATCTAACATGGGAACGGCATATTGACCGATTAAACCTTGCATAAAGCCACAGGGACGGAAAATGGTATAGTTTAGTCCTGATTCTTTGAGAAAAATCTCCGTACAATGTTTAATGTCCATCAAGGGAACTTCGGGGTATTTCTCGGCATCGAGTATGGAAAAGAAAATATAACGATCAATGCCCGTTTTTTGGGCAGCTTGGATTAAGTTAACTTTTCCTTCCCAGTCTATCTGTTTCATCGAAAGGGTATCAGTGGGTCTCGCTGCTGCTGCATCGATAATGGCTTCCATTCCTTCTAAGGCAGGGGTTAAGGTTTGGGGTTGACAAATATCCCCCATCATTAATTCTGCACCCCATTCTTTTAAAAAAGCCGCTTTTCTAGCACTTCTAACTAAACAACGCACTTGGTGTCCTTCATCTAGGGCATTACGCGCTATTTGCCGCCCTAACGTTCCTGTCGCGCCGACGATTAATAACTTCATTTATATAAATTTGTAATGTTTCTTAACGTTTCTCTAAGATATTAACAGAAACTTGTCTAATTGTAAGGAAGGTTGGGCAGGGAAAGCTAATAGTCAGATCACTGCTAGTGCCACTACCCAGAAGTCAGAAGTATTAAATAGAACGTGAGTTCGGGGTTCGGAGTTCGGGGTTCGGGGTTCGGAGGTCGGTGTTAGGATTTCTTGATGTCAGATAATCTGGGAGGGAACCTCCCAGATTATCTGACATCGCTTTTTCAACGAGAGAATCAGGATTTGAGCACGGAAGCTCGCCGAGGGTGGGGGAGTTAGAGGGGGTTCCTCGGCAAGAGCAGGTGAGGTGGTGTGTGCGGACTCGAATTCCGCACCTTGAAACCGCCGTCTTGCTTGAGACTTTAGTCGAGACTAATTCCCCCAACAATCATACTAGACGGTACGGTTTGATTAGGAGAA
>JBCDDV010000147.1:0-6407 GCA_039180145.1 Cyanobacteria bacterium P01_G01_bin.49
TCGAGAAAATGTCAACAATTTTATTTCTCATGTTTTAACCAACAACAGTTTGACCATACAATACAGAATTGTACATTCGAGTGGAGAAATAAAATGGATCAAAGAACGCGCTCAAGTGATTTATGACGAAGCAGGCAATAAAATTCGCATTAATGGTACTATCTACAATATTACCCAACAAAAATTAACAGAAGAGCAGCTAACTTATAAAGCGTTCCATGATACCTTAACCAATTTGCCTAACCGTGCTTTTTTTAATAAAGCAGTTAATTCAGCTTTAAAGCGAATGAGAGAAGATTTCCAGTATCAGTTTGCTGTTTTATTTATTAATTTAGATGGCTTTAAAATAGTTAATGATCATCTGGGTCGCGATATCGGCGATCGCTTGCTCATTGCTATTGCTAAACGGCTACAAAATTGTGTCAAAAATCGGGATCTGGTTGCCCGTGTGGGGGGAGATGAATTTACCATTCTCTTATCAGAAATTCAAAATCAACATGAAGTAGTAGAAATTACTGAACGCATTTTGAATGAATTGTCTAGCCCTTTCAGTGTAGAAAATCATACTCTTCAAAGTGGGGCTAGTATTGGTATCGTCATGGGATGTTCTGTTTATACTAATCACGCTAATTTACTTCGTGATGCTGATTCAGCTATGTATCAGGCTAAAAACACTCGCAAAGGTCATTATGTAGTTTTCAATAGGAGGGCAGGATAGAGAATCTAAATAAATAGAAATAAAATTGACAGATTTTTTTTAAATAGTCCCAAATAGTCTATTAGTATTAGAATAAGATTGTGACTGCTAAAAGTAAATCCGTAGATTTTGGAATTTTTGAAATCGGTCATTATTATTTCAGTGTTTATAGTGATTTGAGTCTGAAATCATAGTCGTCATAGGGTAAGCTTTTAGTTAGAATTTTAGGCTTAAATCGTTACGATTCAACTCCATATTTTCGTCGTTAAATGTTGTTTTTAACAAAAAAAGTCTAGCCGCCTTTTATCATTATTACCACTTTTCTGGAAATTAGGGTATGTCATCTATCGTAAGTAATAAATTTTGCAGGTGAAGGATAGATCATATAAATCGTTTTCATTCTTTAGACGGATTGATTACTCAAGAAAGTTAGTTAGGTTGTTACGAAGTAAAATTAAAAAAAATTGGCAAATTATGATGTATAAACTCAAGCTACTGAGTCTTTCACTAATCTTCTTATCAATCCCAACCTTCGGTGCTTTGAGTCAATCCGTACTATCCAAGTCTGGTGTAAGTAATAGCAGTTCCTACGAGATCAGTCAACTTAGTGGTGATGGGGAAGAGCCTATTGAAGATGCAGCCGATACAATCGATACTGATAATATAGACCAACAGCCTGTGTATGATGGCCAGCCTGGAGAAGAAGCGATTGAAGATACGGCAGATGTGATCGATTCTGACAACATCGATCAAACCCCCGTTGATTCTAAATACAATGTTTCTGGAGAAGACCCTATTGAGGATACGGCTGATACAATCGACGCTGATAATATAGACCAACAGCCTGTGTATGATGGTCAACCTGGAGAAGAAGCGATCAAAGATGCAGCAGACGAAATGGATGCAGATAATATCGATCAAGTAGAAGATCGTTAAATTATACTTACCACATTTAAATAGCGGCTGATTTTTGTCAGTCGCTTTTTTTCATAAATTTAATCGCTGACAGAAGATTAGCAGAAAACTTACAATAATAGCTCTAATAGGCAATGATTACAATCATTGAACAGTATGACCGCCTAATGCCTTACAATATAAACCCATGAAGACTCTATTTTCCCTCCCGAACATTCCCGCTTGCGCTTGGAAACGTCCCATCGGTCAAGGATGGGAACATCCCTATACAGTACGCTACGCTAGTAATTTAGATGATGGCCCTTGGCACGGAATGCCTCTCGGTGGGTTCGGGTCTGGGTGTATTGGGCGTTCTTCTCGTGGTGACTTTAATTTGTGGCATTTAGACGGGGGAGAACACGTTTTTAGAAATATCCCATCTTGTCAATTTAGCATTTTTGAACAGCCAGAAGATGCCCCAGCCCAAGCATATGCCTTATCCACAGAACCACCGCAAGATAAGACGTTGTCCCGTTGGACTTGGTATCCTCAAAAAAAGGGAACTTACAGCGCACTTTATCCCCGCAGTTGGTATCAATATGAAGGGGTCTTTCAATCGCAAATAATCTGTGAGCAATTTTCTCCTATTATCCCCAATAACTATCAAGAAACTAGTTATCCTTTAGGCATTTTTGAATGGACGGTTCGTAACCCCACAGAAAAACCAATTACGCTCAGTATTATGCTGACTTGGCAAAATATTGTAGGCTGGTTTACCAATGCGATTAAATCTCCAGAAATTACGGTCAGAGATGATGGTAGTCCTGAGTACGAATATCAACCAAGATGGGGTCATAGTACCGGGAATTTTAATCAGTGGGTGCAGGATAATTTTCGGGTGGGTTTTATTCTCAATCGTTTGCAACCTCATGAACAAGTTCGGGAGGGAGAAGGACAGATTTGTATTGCCAGTGTGACTAATCCCAGTGTTGAGGTGTTTTATCTAGGAAAATGGAATCCTGATGGAGATGGTTCTGAGGTTTGGGACTATTTTGCCATGAATGGATCATTGCCGGATCAAGAAAATGAAACCCCCGCAGAACCTGGCGAACAAATTGCGGCGGCGATCGCCATTCGGTTTACCATCAAACCAGGTAAAACTAAGAAAATTCCCTTTATTTTAGCTTGGGATTTACCAGTCACAGAATTTGCTTCAGGGGTGCAATCTTACCGTCGCTACACTGACTTTTTTGGTCGCAACGGGAAGAACAGTTGGGCAATGATTAGAACGGCTCTTAAACACTCTGACGTTTGGCAGGATAAAATCGAAGAATGGCAATCGCCTATCTTAAAACGGGAGGATTTGCCAGATTGGTTTAAGATGGCTTTGTTCAATGAATTATACCTATTAACTGATGGCGGAACCCTTTGGACGGCAGCCTCAGAAACTGATCCAGTAGGACAATTTGGTGTCTTAGAATCTATGGATTATCGTTGGTATGAAAGTCTAGATGTCAGATTATATGGATCGTTTGGTTTATTAATGTTATGGCCACGCTTAGAAAAGGCGGTAATGGAATCATTTGCCAGAGCAATTCCCAGCAGTGACGATACCATTAGGATCATTGGTTATAATCAAGCTGAAGGTATCCGCAAATCCAAAGGAGCAACTCCCCACGATTTAGGTGCGCCTAATGAGCATCCTTGGCAAAAAACAAACTACACTAGCTATCAAGATTGTAATCTTTGGAAAGACTTAGGCAGTGATTTTGTTTTATTAGTTTATCGAGATTTCGTGTTGACTGGCTCAACGGATATTGACTTTTTATGGGAATGTTGGGAAGCCGTTACAGAAACCCTAAAATATTTGAAAGAATTTGACCTAGATAATGATGGTATTCCTGAAAATTCTGGCGCGCCAGATCAAACCTTTGATGACTGGGAATTACGAGGTATTAGTGCCTATTGTGGTGGGTTATGGATCGCTGCTTTAGAAGCGGCCATTAAAATGGGTGAAATCTTACTGGAAAATCCTTCTCAAAATTCACAATTAGAACCCGAAAATTATCCTCAGTCAATACAACAAAATATTTCTAATTACCGTCATTGGTTACAACAATCTCGTTCTATTTATCATCAAACCTTATGGAACGGAGAATACTACAAATTAGATAGTGAAAGCGGATCTGATGTCGTGATGGCAGATCAATTATCGGGTCAATTTTATACCCGTTTATTAGGGTTGCCTGATGTGGTTGAACAGCAATATGCACTCTCAGGATTAAAAAAGGTCTATGATGCTTGTTTCTTGAAGTTTCAAGAGGGAAAATATGGGGCAGCCAATGGCATGAAACCTGATGGCAGACCAGAAGATCCCAATTCAACTCACCCTCAAGAAGTTTGGACAGGCATTAATTATGGTTTAGCCGCATTTCTGATACAAATGGGAATGAAAGATCAATCATTAAAATTAACCGAAGCTGTGGTTAAGCAAGTATACGAAAATGGCTTACAATTTCGTACCCCTGAAGCGATCACCGCAGTGGGAACGTTTCGAGCTTGTCATTATTTACGTGCTATGGCAATTTGGGGCGTTTATCATCAATTGCAATAGTCCTGTTTCAAGCGATCGCTGAATTTGTGAAAAATACAGGTATTCTCCTACAATGAAAAACCACCCTAAGAATAGGGCGGTGGAGGTCATCTGGTACATCTGAGGAGGAAATCTAGATGTAGGGAAAACTGAAATTGTTGTTACTGTTAATATCTCATGGTTGTTGCGGTTGAGACTTCATCTAGTTGGGTGAACTAACAGGTAAAAATGAGGCGGGAACTTGATATTTATCAGCAGTTCTTAACAATAACTAGGCTTCTTCTTCTGTCTGAACTGTATTACCAAGAAGAGGATTAGAGAATGATGTTCCTGATACGTAGTTAAACAATAAACTTGTTGCACTCAGAAACGTAATAATGACAACGGTGTCAAACATAGCTCTTTTGATAGACATTGCTGTTTCCTCCCAACTTCTAAAAACTAATATGACTTGTCTTTCGGTCTACATTTATCAGAATAGAACGAAAGATAGGAAGATCGCTTCATCCATCTTGGTCTTTCGGCTATCACCTAGATGGGTGAGTTTCCAGATTATTGGTCAAAAAATACGACCCTCCTCAATTAGAAATTAGGAGTCAGCACAGTTTAGTCAATTTAAGTGTTTAACGTTTTGGGTACTTTCAAACCTAATAGAATAACTCTCATTGCCATAAAACAAGCCATAGCCAACCATAGCAAATTACTGCTGTCACATCCCCAAGCAATCATAGCCAAAGGAACAAACCCGAAAAAGGTCGAACCCAAAGCAGTATTACGTAGCATTACTCCTTCTGCTAACCCAATAAAATATCCATCTAAAATGAACGCAATAGAACCAAATCCAAGAGTTGGCAATAACCAAATTACATAAGAAGTTAGGTAAGGAAAAAGTTCCTGATGATTGGTCAATAGTCCAAATAAGGTTTTAGGAAAGAGCATAAAAATACAAGCAAATCCTAAACCAATGAAAAAACTAATGCTTCCGGCTAGTTTTAACAGAGGAATTAACTGTCGTTGAGTCCCTTGTCCCTTAAAAATACCAGCTAGAGATTCTGTCGCAAATGCTAATCCATCAATTAAATAAACGGCTAAGGAAAATACTTGTAAAAGCACAGCATTTTCTGCCAAAACTAAAGTTCCCATTGACGAACTTACAGTGGTAAACAAGGAAAAAGCAGACAATAATACTAAAGTCCGAATAAATAAATCTCGATTGAGCATTAAATTATTATGACCCTTCTCAAACGTGAGTAAGTGACTGACTTGTTTAATCTCAGTCCAGTTCACTTCTTGTAAAATTAAAATCAGTCCGACTAAACACATCAAAATTTGACTCAGAGATGTGGCTAACCCTGCACCACTACTGGCCCATCCCCAGTTAATAATTAACAGATAGTCTAAAATAACATTGGCTCCATTACCAATCAAAGAAAGCAACAAGACTTTATTACTTTGTTCTTTTCCTAAAAACCAACCAATGAGAACAAAATTAAGCAAAACGGCAGGCGCACCCAGAATCCGCATATCATAGTAAGCTAGAGCCGATGCTTTAACTGCGGGAGCAGCACTAATTAAGGTAAACCCGATAGAACGTAGAGGATATTGCAGTACAAGAATAGCGAACCCTAAGATTAGAGCTAAAAGTCCATTTCTTAATAAAACTAATAAAACTTCTTGAGTATCTTTTCGTCCCGTTCCTTGAGCAGTAATACCAGTGGTACTGGTGCGAAGAAACCCCAAGGCACGATAGAGATAATTAAATAAAATAGTGGCTAATGTAACGCCTGCTAGATGATGAATTTCACCTAAATGTCCCAAGAAGGTGATACTCAATAATCCAGCAATGGGAACCATCAAGTTGGATGAGATATTAATTAAAGCTAATCGGAGAAAACGCCAAGAAAAAGAAGGTAGATTAAAGGAGTCTAGAAATAAATTTTTCTGAAGCTCAATATTGGATATTTTAAGAGGAGATTCCATTAAGTTTACTAAAATTTAAAAAATATTAAAAATTTTTTATAGTTGGACTTCTTTGAACTTTAACATATTTTTTAGGTTATCAGAATAGAGGATGTGGTAAACAAACTATGTCTTAACCGATCCACAAACTGCTACAAGATAATAGATCTCATTAAAAAAATTTCTTAAGGAAGCGACTAAACCAGATAAATCTAAAAGGCACAACGGATCTTGGGGTTAATTAACCAATCATTGAACATTAAA
>JBCDDV010000148.1:0-6369 GCA_039180145.1 Cyanobacteria bacterium P01_G01_bin.49
CAGAACTGCGTTTTAAGATTTGAGAAAGTCGGTTACCATTAATACCAGGCATGGAAATATCCATCAAAATTAAATCTGGTTTATTGGCAAATAACTTTGGTAGAGATTGCATCGGATTTTCAACAGTCAAAAGCTCATATTCTTCTTTTCCTAAGTAGGTTTCCATTAGTTCCAACATTGTTGGACTATCATCAATGCAGACAATTTTGTGTTTCTTTTGAGTTGATTGTTTTGAGGAAATCGTTGATGCTGGTGCAACCTTATTGATGATTGTTGGCTTAATTTCATTACTGTGTTGAAGTTGCAAAGCCGGAATGTGAGGTAGTTTTTCTAAAGAAGATTTCGGTGCTTGTAATTGCAGAATATTGTGTTTAACATAAGGATATAGCATTTGAGCTATTTTTAAGTCATCTTGCTTAACGAAAAGAGCTAGCTGACGAATACTTAATCCCCGCATTAACTTGACGAGTTGCTTAAGTACATTGCTTGAAATAGTACCAGAAGGAAGGGGTTTTCCTAGCAAAGATGGGTCGATACATTGAGGACGTTGATGAGGAGAAGTAATTAATGGACTAAGTTTTTGCCACTGTTGCAGTTTTCCTTGTAATGAGTTGATTAAAGGAGGCAGTTCTAGCGGCGTTTCTTTTGTTGAATAAGTGAGTTTTTTTTCACGCCAAGAATATTCTTCAGTTGTTAACCAAAGTAAAGATTCTAAGGCATCTTGAGTTAATTCTCTCAGAAGAATTGTCTTCTGAATAGCATTGAGGTGTCCTTGAGTCACTAATGAATTGACAACTTGTCGAACAAATGAACGATTGTCTGAAAGATTACGAGTAATTGCTGGTTTAGCTTTGGCAGCATCACCATATCCAAGACGTAATAAATAATGCTGAATAGTTTCCCCTGACTGCAATGAGTGGGTAGCGTATTGTAGTTTGCCTTTGACGATAGCCAGTTCCCAAGTAACCGAATTATGAGTAATCATGAGTTGACTACTTTTAGCAGATTCGGAAAATTTATTAAGTAATTGAATTGGCTTTAAGTTATTCTTCATGATTAATTCTGGTTGTAAATTTTACTAAACTTTTGAACTTCTACACTTCTAAACTTCTACACTCCTAGAACTACTGATTAATACTCGTAATGTTTGTAGTAATTCTTGTTCATTACAAGGTTTAGAGAAGTAAGCAGAGGCACCAAGGTTCATGGCTAATTTGCGGTGCTTCTCATTACTGCGGGAGGTTAGCATGGCAATGGGAAGGCTTTGAAAAGCTGGATTCCCTTTTACTTCTTCAAGAACACTATACCCATCAAGACGGGGCATTTCAATGTCACAGATCACCGCTTGTATGTGCATTCCACCAAATAGCTTGTCAACCGCTTCTTGTCCATCTTTCGCTTGTTCTACCTGATATCCAGCTTTTTCTAGAGTTAAAGCGAGATAACGACGAACGTTAATCGAGTCATCAACCACTAAAATTGTGTTGGGTTGTTCTTGAGAAGCTGAAATATTGGGTGTTTGATCAGCAGCATTCACCGCTATCTCATTCTCAGTGTGATGAGCTTCTAAACATCCTTGCAGAAGTTGCACCGGATCTACCAGAGGAATAACGCGACCATCTCCTGATACCATCGAACTAATAAAACCTGGAGGTAGGGGGAGAGGACTATCAATGGGACGAATGGAGACTTCTTGTTCACCCCAAACTCGATCAAGATAAATACCACCGACGGTTGTTCCTTCTCCGACAACCAAGGCTGTCAGCTTATTAATAAGGGGGTTTCCCGGCATTTCAAAAGGTTTACGAGGTCGACGAAACTGTAGACTTTCTTCAAGTCGAACCACAGGAATCGTCTGTTGATTCCAAGTCAGTTCATTGAGATCTTCGATGGCTGAAATTTCCTCCGATGAGAAACAGAGCATTTCTTTAATACTGTCAGCAGGAATTGCCAGGATCATCCCCGACCTTTCTACCAACGTAACCCGTAAAATCGATAAGGAGAAAGGAACAGTCAGAATAAACGTTGTCCCTTGACCAACTTGAGTTTGTACCTGAATATCCCCACGAATGTCTTGGAGGTTGGTTCGCACCACATCCATACCAACTCCACGACCTGAGAGTTCGGTTACCTGATCGGCCGTACTAAACCCAGGTTCAAAAATGTAATTGAGAATTTCTCTTTTAGACATTTGCTGAATCTCTTGCTCAGAAATACCCATTTCCCGTAAGCGATCGCGGATTTTATCAAGGGAAATACCATCTCCATCATCTCTAACGGTAATAACAGTTTGTGTCCCTCGGTTTACTGCTTGTAGGGTAATCGTTCCTTGAGATGGTTTACCCGCAGCGAGACGAGTGGCAGGATCTTCAATGCCATGAGCAAAAGCATTTCTCAGTAGATGAGTCAGAGGTGCATTGAGGGTTTCGATCAGCGCACGATCAATTAAGGTGGCTTTTCCTTCAATTTTTAGGTTGACTTGCTTGCCTAACTGAACACTGAGATCCCGCAGCATTCTGGGGAAAGGAGTCACTACATCAGCAAAGGGCAACATTTGAGTACGGGTGACATTCTCTTGCAGCGATCGCGTAGTTTGATTGAGATCTCGCATTGCTTGGTTCATGTCTTGTAACCCCAGATCGATATCTGTGGTGACTTCTTGCAACTGCACAATGGTTTCGATCTGTTCTTGAGAAATTAAATGGAGATCGCTGTAACGATCCATTTCCAAGGCATCAAATTGTCCTTCCTTTTGATCGTTGGTCGGCTGGTTTGGAGAAGGAACAGTCGTCGTTGTGGGCATTGTTTGTTCGCTAACCGGGACAATTCCTTCAAGGGAAGCGCGATCATACCACTTGCGTAACTGAGTGTTAGATTGTTCTAATTGATTCATCCGTTGACGCATTAGATGAGAAAAGTTTCTCAGTTGTTCTAATCGCAGATTAACGGCGTTACGTTCGAGAATTAGCTTTCCAAAGAGATTGTTAAATTGATACAGTTGTTCAACGGAAACCCTCACAGTTCGGCTCGACTGTTGGGAAGTTTGGGGAAGTTTTGGGGTAGCAGCAATGGGTTGGGGTTCGGGGGTTGCTATTTCTTCCTCAGTAGAGAATGCAGCTTGTAATTCCGCTAATTCTGGGGTATCAAAACTGATGTCTGAGAGGGATGCGAACTCAGATTCAAACTGTTCTAAAGATTGCTCGTCGAAATTGGCTAACTCGGCTTGTACGGCAGCGAGATCGAGATCTAAAGATTCTATGTCATTGCCAAGAGGAAAGTGATTAGTCTCTTCTACCATTGTTAACTCAGAAGGCAATTTATCGAGACGGCCCCGGGCCACTAAAGCGTGCGATCGCTTCCAAATTGTTAACGCTTCGGTGGCTAAAGATTGAATCTGTTCTAAACTTACTAGGGTTGCTTGTTCTTGAATAGATTCACAGAGTTGAGTAAACGGCTCTAAATTAGCCATCTGACTTAAGATCATCAACTGTTCTGCGGTCAGAATTAAAGTGTCAGATAATCCAGTCACCGGAAGTTGCTCTAATTGTTCTTCAAATTGTTCTAAGATCGGTTCTACCCCGTCCTCAAACATCAGCAATTCTGGCGCAGTTCCTTGATTTTGGCTAAATAAGGCATCTTCATCTTCATCACGTAGATCCCCTAAATGTTGGTGTAACTGGTCAAAAATCGGCTGGACATGATTACTTAACCATGAGTCATCAATCACTGCATCTTGACGATGAAACACGCTCACCTGGCGTAAACTATCGACCCCTTGTAAGAGTAAAGTTTCGACTTCTGTGCTAATTTGTGTGGAGTGATGGCGAACCCGCAAGATTTTAAAAAAGTCTTCTAAACGGTGAGCTACATGAGCGAGGGCAGCAAATCCCATCATGCCCGCCCCTCCTTTAACAGAGTGCGCCGATCGCAAAGCTAGATCGAGTTGTTGGGGATCAGCAGCAGTGGTAGCTAAACCCAAGAGGACTGATTCAATCTGATCAAAGCAGTTTTCAGCTTCATCAAGAAAATTAATACGGACTTGTTGTTCTTTATTCATTTTTTTTAGGAGTTTCAGGAGTTTAGGAGTTTCAGGAGTTCATGGGAGTTTGAAAATCAAGTATTCTCTACTTCTGCACTCCTATACTTCCTCCTCGTCAACTTTGAACTGTTCAACAGCAGATTCTAATTGTTTAGCAACTTGAGCGGTGTCTTGCATTGACTGAGCGACTTGTTGAGACGAAGATAGTCGTTGTTCAGACTGTTGGGTAATTTTTTGCATTAGTTCTGTTACAGTACGGGAGGTATCAGTCTGGGAAACGGTGGCTTGAGAAATAGACTGCATCAGTTCGTTAATACCCTGAGAACGCTCTAGCACTCGTTGTAAACGCTGTTTGGTAGATTCTACGAGGTGGGTACTATCGACCACCTGAGAAGTCCCGATTTCCATTGCCTGAGTAACTTCTTGGGTTTCTAACTGAATGGCTGCGACAATTTTGGCAATTTCTTTGGTTGCCGTTGCAGACTGTTCTGCTAACGCCCCGACTTGTTCAGCTACCACCGTGAAACCTTGACCTTGTTCCCCAGCACGACTGGCTTCAACACTAGCATTAATGGCTAATAGGTTGGTTTTTAAGGCAATTTCTTCAATCAGGGAAACCACCTGAGAAATCTTTTGGGATGACTCTCCTAACCGCTTCATTTTCTTGGCTGTCTCACCCACCGTTGTCCGTAGACTGAAAATACTGTTTACGGTTTCATCCATGGCATTCGTCCCTGCCTGGGTTTCATTATAGGCATCATCAGCTAGGGTGGCTGCTTGGTTGGCGTTGGCGGCAACTGCTTCAATGGAGTGAGACATCTGCTCAACTGATCCCAAGGTTTTACGGGTGGCTTCTGCTTCTTGAATAGCTTGGTAAGCTAATTGTTGAATGGATTGTTCGTTTTCTCCTAACGAAGAACTTACCTTGGTACTGGAGTCTTTTACCTGAACCGCAATATCTTTGAGGTTGTCAATGATGGCGTTGAATAAGTCAGCGACGGTACTCATTTCCATCGAACTTAAACTCGCTCGAACGGTGAGATCTCCGTCCACTGCCCCTTCTACTTCATCAAGGAGTTGATAAATTTCTCTTTCAAGCTTTTCTTTTTGTTGTTGCTGTTCTTGGGCTTTATTTTCTACAGTGGCAATGGATTTTTGTAACTGTTTTGCCATGGTATTGAAAGAATCTGCCAACGTACCAATTTCATCCTGGCGATCCAGATGTATGCTCTGATTGAGATCACCATCGGCAAACGCCAAAGAGGTTTCGGTAAGACGAGTAATTGGGTTTACCAAGCGGTTGGCGATTAAAAAGACAATCGATCCCACTAAAATGGCCACAGCAATGGCGATCGCCCCAGCAATTTGCTCAAATTGTTGCTTTTGTAATAAGGCTTCTGCTTTTTCTTGAATAATGATTACACTCCAACCATTAGCCAAAGAAGTTCCGTAAGCAAGCCATTCTGTGCCTTTTTCATCAATAAAATCAAGCTGTTCTTTTCCTCCCTCCAATAAAGCTTTAACTGGGGGAAAGTTACTAAAATCAGCGAGTTCATCACCTGTTGTTAAGGTAGAATCTGGATGAGCGATTAATTTACCAGCTTCGTCGACTACCATTGCATAACCAGTCTGACCAATTTTAACGGCACCCACTTGTTCGGTAATTTCATCTAGGTTACTACAGGCTTGAAGGACGGCTGCTACTGCTTGCTGTTGACGAATGGGTGTCGAAAAACAAGCGGCTGGTTTTTTATTGGTTTTACTAATTAGGGTTTGCCAAGTAATCTCGTTCCCAGCTTTGGCTCCTGTAAAGTAACGGCGTGTGCTGTAGTCTTTTAACGATGCATCATCATTACGAGCAATATTGAATCCATTCAGTCCTATGGTACTGGCTAAATATAGGTGGTTATAGCTGTTGACAAATTCTTCTAGAAGTGGCTTTTGCTGCTTGGCATTTAGACTAACCGTTCCCGGTAATCTACTCAAATTTTGCAAAGCCAAGACGTTCATTTCTGTCCAATCAGAGACATTTTCCCTCAAAGCTTCAGTTTCTGACGCTAGCTTTTCTTCGGCATTGGTTTGAATGATCTTAAGAGCTTGAGAACTAGCATAGGTAATCCCGATTAATACTGGGGGAAGAATTCCCAACAACACTAATAAGGGCATCCGAAAACGTAAGCTTCGGAAAAATGAATTTTTTTTCTGCTTCTCGGCGAGGGTTTTCTTTTTAGGCTCAGGTATTGGCGTTTCTAAAACGGCTTCCTGGGTTGGTTCTACGGAAGGTTGAGTGAAACTACCTGAAACGGGGGCATCAAACTCAAACTGGTTGG
>JBCDDV010000149.1:0-6361 GCA_039180145.1 Cyanobacteria bacterium P01_G01_bin.49
GCCCGTTCCCCGTTCCCCGTTCCCTCTCCCAACTGTGCAATTTATTTTGTGTACTCACTTATCTACTTTATCCTTATTTTACTAGATAGTTTCCTAACCAGGACTTATTGAACAATTTAAAATTAATCCACCAACCCAAAGAAATTGAGTGTGTTATTCTACGACAACACACCCTAAAATTATCCTAATATTTACTAAGAAAAGATTAATCCACCGACTTCAAACTATCAAGTTTCTTGACCAAAGATTCAGCCACTAAACTAATCACTCTCCGTTTTTCATTAACAATAACATTGGCACTAATCGACATCCCTGATTGTAAGGATAATTCTCGTCCGTTGACCGATAAATTTTGAGTGTCTAAGCGAATTAAAGCAGGGAAACGATAAAAGGGATAAATTTCATCCGGTTCTAGGGCATCTTTGCCAATCGAAATAATTTCACCCTGAATGTCTCCATACTCACTAAAATTAAAGCTATCAATTCTTACATCTACTGGCATTCCTTCCTTCACAAACCCAATATCTTGATTGGTAATAAACACTTCTGCCACTAAGAAATCTTGAGGAACAATTTTTAGTAACGGTTGACTTGCTTTAGCAACAAAACCAGGTTGAGAAGCTTGGAGATCAAAAACAACTCCACTGGTATCAGCCTTTAAGTTTTGGTAGGTTAGATTCAGTTTGGTTTGAGAAATTTCACTTTCAATTTGAGACAGACGCTTTTTATTTTCTACAATACGCTTCGTTAATTGGCTATCAATTTCCGCTAAACGTTGGCCATTGGTAGCAATTTGCGATCGCACATTTGTTTCACTATCAGCCATAATATTGTTTAATTTTTCCTGACCTTGAGATAGTTCTAATTGCAGACGTTTTTGTTCTTGAATCAGGCGATCAATATTAGCTTGAGGGGATTGAATTGTTTGATTTTTTTGATTGCTATCTAAACTTGCTTCTGCTTCTTTTTGAGATAGTTCAGACCGTAATTGATTAACTGCTTGCAACTGTTTGTCATATTGAATCAAGGCGATCGCCCCTTCTTCTTTCAAGGGTTCAATACGTGTCAAAATTTGTTCTTCGGTTTGCAAACTTTGTTGCGTATTTTGCAACGAAGAGCGATCGCGTCTTTGAATGTCGATTAAATTTTGTTTTTCGGTTGTTAATTGCTTTCTGGCATCAGCTAACTGTACCTGATTTTGTTGCAGTCGTTTTTCCAATTGTGCCATATCTAAGCGGGCAGTTTGAACACGGGCATCAGATTGGGCGCGTAAGGCGTTGAGACGGGCTAAGTTTTCCCCGTTGACATTAGGAATATCTCCCGATAATTTAGCGCGGAACACTTGATTTTCTGTCACTAATTCCGCCCTTTCTCGGCCTAATTGAGCAATTTCTAAAGGAAGATTGAGAGGTAATTGTAAGGGAGTGGCAGAAACATTTTGCATCAGGGCCTGATAATATTGATTCTCTTGCCCTAGAGATTGTTTTTCTTCATTAAGAGACTTAAGACTCGCAACAGTAGTCGTGGTATCGAAAGTGACGAGTAAATCCCCTGGTTGAACTTTTTCTCCATCTTCAACATGAACTTGAGTAATAACACCACCCACAGGGGTTTGTACTTCTTTCACTTGGCCTTCGGGTTTTAACTGTCCCGTAACTGGAACAGTTTGTTCAATTTGGGCAACACAAGCCCAACCAATACCAAAGCTACTAACACCAATGACTGACCATAACAACGCTTTAGACCAAAAACTTGTCTGACGAAAAGCAAGGGTGATTTGAGTAGATTCGGGAGAGGAAAAAGTGGGTTTTTTAGCGCGAATGAAGTTATTCATGGTATTTACTCCGATAGTTAATGTTTGAATTCTGAGAAACTTGGGGAAGCAGGGAGCAGGGAGCAGGGAGCAGGGAGCAGGGGGAGATGATTAAACCACTAACTACTAACTACTAACCCCTAACTTTAAAGTTGCGTTTCCTGTTGCTGATAAAGGCAGTAATAACGTCCTTTCAGGTTCATTAATTCTTCATGGGTTCCCATTTCTGCCACTGATCCCGCATCCATCATCAGAATTAGGTCAGCGTGTTGAATGGTATTCAAACGATGGGTAATAAATAGAACAGTGCGATTTTTAAAGGCTTGGGCGAGGTTGTGACAGACTTTTTGTTCCGTGTGGTAATCTAACGCGCTAGTTGCCTCATCCATAATGAGTAAATGGGGTTGTTGTAGAACGGTACGGGCGATCGCAATGCGTTGTCGTTGTCCGCCTGATAGGGATGATCCTCGTTCCCCGACACGGGTGTTATAACCATTGGGCAAGTTCATAATGAACTCATGCGCCCCCGCAATAGTAGCGGCTTCGATAATTTCTTCGCTAGAAGCATCAGGATAAGTGAGGGCTATGTTTTCTTCAATGGTTCCGTCAAAAAGAAGGGAGTCTTGAGGAACCGTCCCAATTTGACGACGCAGGGAATAGAGTTCCACTTTAGAGATGTCGTAACCATCCAGAAGAATTCTGCCTTGGTTAGGTTTATAGAGTCTGACGAGTAGTTTGGTTAAGGTACTTTTTCCTGAACCACTCTGACCAACGATCGCCACAAATTTGCCTTCAGGAATGGTTAAGTTAACGTGATTGAGTTGCAGTGTTCCGCTACTTTTGAAGGAAAAGGCTACATTTTCGTAGGTAATTCCTCCTTTAATGGTAGGCATGGGAAGATTACCCTGTTGGTCTTCATCCTGTTCTTGGGGAGTATCCATAATGTCACTCAACCGTTCCAAGGAGAGGGCAGTTTCTTGGAATTTCTGCCAAGTTTGGGCTAAACGCATCAAAGGAGAGGTAACATAACCAGCAATGATACGAAAGGCGATTAATTCCCCAAGGCTTAAGCTACCTTCCACCACTAAATAAGCCCCCATCCACAACACTAATAGTTGAGAGAGTTTGTTGAGGAAATTACTAGCAGAACCAGCTAAAGCAGCAGTGGTAGAAGTTTTAAACCCTGATTTAACATAACGGGCGTAGCGTTTTTGCCATTGCCAACGGGATCGGGTTTCGATATTTTGGGCTTTAACCGTTTGAATACCGGATAAAACTTCCACCAAATAGGATTGGGTGTGACTACTTTTTTCCGCTTTCGTTCTCAGTTGCCGACGAACAATAGGAGAAACAATTAGGGTAAGTATCATAAACACAGGAACAGTAGCTAACGCAACTAAGGTTAATTGCCAACTGTAAATCGCCATGACCAGGATATAGAGTACAGAAAAAATCGTATCGACCACGACGGTTAAAGCAGTTCCGGTGAGAAAGGCACGAATATTTTCTAATTCATTCATGCGGTGGGCTAATTCCCCGACAGGACGCTTTTCAAAGAAGCGCAAGGGTAAACGCAGCAAATGATCGATAATTTGGGAACCTAAACTTAAATCAAGGCGATTAGTAGCATCATTAAATAGATAGGTTCGTAAACTAGTTAATATGCTTTCAAACACCGCGATCGCCAACATCAACACCCCAAAAACGGGTAAAGTATCCACACTCTTTTGATTAATCACCAGATCGATAATGCGTTGCACAATCAAGGGATTAGCCAGTCCAAATAGTTGCACAAAAAAGGACGCTAACAACACCTCAAATAAAACCTTGCGATAACGCATCACAGCCGGAAGAAACCAACGAAACCCAAATTTTTGCTGAGGGGTAATATCACTGGTTTGCAACAGTAACGCTTGTCCTCCCTGACCCCATAAATCCAGAAATTGAGATAATTTATAGGATTTAACTCCCCGTTCAGGAATCCCTAACACCATCTTCTTACTGCTGGCTTCAAACACCACCGCAAAACTCTCATGCCAGGGAATTAAGGCAGGAACAGGCAAGCGAGAAATAGCATTAGCAGGTACTTGTACCAATTGGGTATTCAGTCCCATTAACTCGGCAACGGCTGAACACAGCGGTAAGGAAAGAGAACCTGTACGCTGATATTGATCGTTGAGAACCCGATGAACCGTAGAACGACGAAACGACATTTTTAGATGCTTGGCAATCATGGCAAAGCAAGCTAACGGGGCTTCAATATCTCCCACCCCACGAATGTGACGATACTGCGATCGCGGGGTTTTTGGAGTGTCATCTTGGGGTTTAGGTTCGAGAGGCGGTGTTTGCTTTACCAAACGTTCTAACTGTAAACGTTCTTGGGTAGGAGTCTCAGGGATAGATTCTTCAGTTACAGGTCTACCTTGAAAAATCAACACTTTAAACTCTAAAATCGGTAAACCAATAATCCGAACCGCCTGTCCTTTCACTTCTAAATAGGATTGATTGGCATAAATGAGATTACCCGCAGATAAATGATTTACTGTTCCCGCGCCACTAATTAACCAGAGGCGATCGCTATCAAGTTGATGACAAGGAATTTTGCCAGGCAGTAGATAGCGGATGTGTCCTTTTTCCACTGCTTTTTGGGCGAGTTCTTTGAGATCCACATCAGCAAGGGCTTGTTTTTGTAATTGCTGACCCAACACATCAAACGCTTCGATAAACGCACAACGTTGTTGCCAGAGATCTTCTTGAAGTAAGGTATATTGCTGAACAAACTGCCGAAATTCATCTGCATTAATGGTGAGACAAAAGGTATCTTCTCTCGCTAGAACAGTTTCACAACCAAGACCCCGCAAATTACTAACCCAGCCAATTAATGCCCCTGGTTGCAGTATTTCTAAAGTAAATTCTTGACCAGTTCGCGGATCTTGCCCTAATAAACGGGCTTGACCTTGATAGAGAATAGCTACTTGTTGAGGAATTTGGCTACGGGTCAGAATAGGCGTTCCCATGCGATAGGATTGAACTTGTAATCGTGTTGAAAGTTCAACTCGTGCAGTTTCTGGTAATTGATTGAAGGGAAACGTTGCAGCTAAAAAGTCTTGAGTCGCAGTTTGGGTAGGTATCATGATGTTTTTTTGTAGCGTTGTATTGGGGGAGTGTGGAAACTGTAAGGAGTGTGAGAAGATTGAACTCATATTTCTCTCCCTGCCTTTTCCCCCTTTCTAAGGGGGGTAGGGGGGATCGCCTTCTGTCTTCCTTCCTACTCAGTCATCAAAATTTTAGGAATCTGACGTTTTAATTGTTCTTGCAACCATTGGTTAAACAGTTCATTGAGTAAACGCCCTTCCATTGCTTCGTCCAGTTGGGCGGGTAAATATTTTTCTAAGCGAACAATCACAAACCAATTTTCAATCCGAGTTAAGGGTAATAATTGACCTGGTGTATGTCGTGCCAGCATTTTGGCAATGGTAGGATGGGGAGACGTTAAAGAAACTGGCCCAACTAACCCCCCTGTTTGCGCTTCTGGCCCCTGAGAATAGTAACGGGCGATCTCTGCAAAGTCTTGTTCTCCTTCTTGGATGCGAAAATAGAGTTCTCGTGCAACTATTGCTTCGTCAATGCGTAGTAGAGAATACATCACTTGGTCAAGTTGGCTTTTTCGTTGCAAAAAGTAAGCTTCTAACTTATTTCCCCAGGTAATTTGTTTAAATTGTTCAATTTTGCATTGGCGCGTAATCTGTCTATTAAGTTGCGTTTGAGTCAACCCCTGTTTTTGCAACCATTGTTGTTTTTGTTCGGAGGTAATTAATTTATGTTTGTCAAAAAACTGGTTAAGAACTTGTTTTGTGCGATCGCTGGCAATTTCAATATCTGCGATCGCCTCATCAATCATAATTTCTCGCACCAATGACGATAGCATTTGATAGTCCACTAGCCTTGTCAACAGTTCCGACGCGCTAATGGTTTGTTGCCCAACTTCTAAAATAGCTGTCATAGTCGTCCTTCTCAAACTCTCTTCTCTAGAATCTGAGTAGGTTCGTCTTTTGGGTTTTATGCAAATATCATCACAGCAGTTTCGCTATTGAGTGTATCGATATTTTTTCAATTCGTAATATACTAATTTTTTCTCAAATAAAAACTGGTTTACTTATCGATTACAATTTTTAATCACGAGTAATTAATTGTCCAGCTACCCAACCTCTAAGTCCAGAACTAGGATGATGAATTTGATACCAAAGATAACCCTCCCTATCATAACTACTACTCATAATTTGTACTCTTGTTCCAGTGGTTAATTCTCCAATAATACTATGAACTGTCCCTGCACCCGAACGTACATTTTTAGTGCCAGGTTTACCACTAATTGTTGCGTTGGTGATACTATTATTTTCTGAAAAGGATGAAGTTGGAGGCGTAAATTCTTCAAATTGATTAGGGGATTGATCATCCCAAGATGGAGAGGGAGATGGAATATCAACAACTACATTTTCCGAGTTTCTAAATTGGTTGATGGCAAACGTGGCGATTCCAGCCAAAGCA
>JBCDDV010000150.1:0-6354 GCA_039180145.1 Cyanobacteria bacterium P01_G01_bin.49
CCACAACCAACTTAATTGTGTCGTAACTTTTTTATTAGCGTCAATTTTTTTCTTAAGTTTTAAGAAATTATCTATCAGTTCTCATTGCGACCAAAAGACATGGTATCTAGTTTATGTCAATTATTTTTGCAAAAATTTACGTTATATTCGCTTAATCTCAACTGTTTGCCAGATTTTCGATGTGGGGAAATGAGTAAAAAGCATAATTTTTCTCTTTTTGTTGGGGACAAGGCTTGAGCAAATTATTTTTATTGATATGAAATCTTGCTACTTTCGCCTTGTCCCCGAAAACTAAATGACTAAATTGCTGATATTTGCTCCCAATTTTCTTGACTGAGGGGGACTAAATCTCCATGTATCGTTAATGCTAATATCATCGGTTCATCAGCCTGAATTAGCTTACCTGTCAACACGCAACTTTCATCTTTTCTAGCAGTGGCCTCAAATGTAGCTCGAATATCTGCTAGGGAAAACCTAGGCCGATAATCTCCTGACTTTTGTTGAACATAATTCCAAAGAATATCTCTGATTAATGCTTGATAACCTTGATTGCCAGAAAGCTCTTTGAGTCTGTCTTTGAGAGTTCTCTCCAGGCGGATGCTGGTAACTTCCATTTCAGTTGTCGATTTCCGTGCAAGGGTTCTCATAATTTTTTTCCTCTAAAAAGGTAGACATTTCAGTAATATAAGTGTAGTATGAAAAAGTTCCTTTTAGCACGTTTGAAAACTTTTATGTTACTTCTGGACTGCCGATTTTCTCGCCAATTTACAACTAGTTGTCACCGCTGGTGGCAGCCAGAGTTTATAGGAGGGAAAACCCTAGAAGCCAGTAGTAACCATCAAACAAGAGAATCGAATCTAAAGAATTATTCTTATCGAGATTATCTCCTTATGGATGAGGATAATCCCCAAGAGATTAGAGTATTTTTAACCCCAGCTAGCGGGTGGTGGAGGCAAATCGCCCCTATTCCCAGGTAAAATCCAACCCTTCAAGGTTTGTTCTACCCCCGCTTTCATCACCAGGAAGTGGGGGTTTGTTGTAGATAAACCTCACATTTATTACTAATATCAAAGGATGTCTGCCGTGATGCCAAGTGTAAACCTTTTTAATCAATCAATTGTGGTATTTTCTCAAAATTATCTACCCATAACACGGGTCACTATGCAACGGGCAATTACATTACTCGTCACCGGTAAAGCGCAAACTTTAGACCTATTTGAAGAAAAAACCTCTTGGGAAATTCGTTCCCCTAGTGTCATCCTACAAGTTACCCCTCATATTCGTTTAACGGTACATAGTGGCGATCGCATTTGGAAAGTTCCCCCAGTTAGCCGACAAGAAGTCTTACGGCGAGATAAGCATCAATGTCAATATTGTGGCAGTCGTCGCAATCTTACTTTGGATCACGTCATTCCTCGCTCTAAAGGCGGAAAACACAGTTGGGACAATGTGGTTACTGCTTGTGCTTCTTGTAATGGACGAAAAGGGGATCTTACGCCCCAGTCTGCCGGAATGTCTCTGAAAACAGTTCCCAAAGCTCCCATGCACCCTGCTATTGCTTTTGCTGAAGAATTTTGGCAGTCCCACGCGCCTTGAGCCTTGAAAGGAGAAATCAACAAAGATGTTAAAACTCACTTATACTGACAACGGATTTTATCTTAACTACCTTCACCAGTCCTTAGAAGGATGGGTGACAACCCGTGTCATGCTGGCATTACGGTCAGGCACTAGTCTTTGTGTTGAACCTAGTACCGCAGCCTTTTTAGTGCCTGTTGATCTGCCTTATCTTGATGAACTACTCAAGATAGCTGACACAGAGATAGGCGAGATTCTTGAGATTACCCGATGCGATGAGCATTCTTGGGAAATCGTTTTACAAGGAACCTGGTTAGCGTCTGATATTGCCAGTGAAGAAGGATTATTTGTCTGTCGTTTAAGCGATCGCGCTGAATTCTTTCTTGATAAACTTTGGCAGGAAACTCAATTATCAACCTCTGTGATTGAGTAAAGATGGCAGTCATAATATTAAGGAGTTAGGCTTATTTGCCGTTCAACCCTAACGCCTTAATCCCCATACCAACACAGTGTTAAGCAGAAAGTGTACATCAAGCCTCATAAATCAACCTTCCATGTTTTTTAACATAAGTTAAGGAGATCTTTGGATTATTGATATCTTTCCTCCCTGAATCGTGCCATTTGCTTTCCCACTTGTCATAGTAGAACTCCAAGTCTGCTGGGGTAAGCTGATATATTGACAACAGATCTATCCCGCTATAAACAGCAAAAGTCCAATCTACTTTTCTATACTTCTCAATGATGCCTGGGTTGATATGGTGGTGTGTAGAAAAACTTTTTGTTAGTTGTATATTTACAGATTTCAGCTCATACTCATTTCCATTACAGTCCTTCGCATCATTACCTTCTCTCCCTGGCAAAACTTCTAAGCCAGTTATTAAAAGAACTTGAAGAAGCTTACCTCCGTTATCCTGAAAGATATCATTAATGCCATGTTTTGATGCCAGTTTTTGATAGCGTTGTATGTATGGGAAAAGTTCATCAAGAATTTTCTTGTCTGGGTGGAAGTTCATTCCTTGGTTCTCTTAAAAGTTCAGAAATGTCAACCTCTAAGGCTTTTGCAAGGCGTTCCATATTGTCAATTGATACGTTGCGCTCGCTGCGCTCAATAGATCCCACATATGTTCTATGTAGACCTGCCAGAGCAGCCAGTGCTTCCTGCGACAGTCCTTTTACTCGTCGGATCTGACGTAGTCTTTTTGCAAACAACTTACTAGCATTTGTTGACACAGATACACAAGAAGAGACGAGGTTGACATAATCTACATATTTGGGATAATGATGACCATGAGTCTACAGACTATAAGTAGCAAATTGAGGATGAGCATTGATTAGCCAAAAAACTAGTTTCCCTATAGATATTGAAACTTTTGGATGTCTACCAGTGTATCGGACTGATAAGGGTGCGGCATTTTGCGGGAATTCCCTGAAGCTACTAAGGAAACTGCCTGACGAAAGTGTCAATCTGGTAGTGACAAGTCCACCCTTTGCACTTCAAAGAAAGAAAGAATACGGCAATAAAAATCAGAGTGAGTATATTGATTGGTTAGCAGATTTCGCCCGATTAGTACACCAAAAATTAAAGAGTGATGGTAGTTTTGTTCTAGATTTAGGTGGTGCTTATGAAAAAGGTAAGCCAGTTAGAAGTCTCTACAATTTTAGAATTCCGATTCATTTTTGTGATGAGATAGGCTTTTTTCTTGCAGAGGATTTCTACTGGTTTAATCCTTCTAAGCTGCCAAGTCCCATTGAATGGGTTAACAAACGAAAAATTAGAGCTAAAGATTCAGTAAATACTGTTTGGTGGTTCAGTAAGTCTGAATTTCCCAAGTCAGATGTCACAAAAGTTTTGACTGAATACAGTCCAAGAATGAAAAAGCTATTAGAAGATCCTGACAAATTTTATGATCCTAAAAAACGCCCCTCTGGTCACGATATTGGTAAGAGTTTTGGAAAGGATAATGGAGGGGCAATACCTTCTAATTTACTTCAAATTCCGAATTCTGAGTCAAATAGTCAGTATCTTAGAGGATGTAAGGCTCTTGGACTAAAAGCTCATCCAGCCAGGTTTCCAGGAAAACTACCAGAGTTTTTTATTCGTCTTCTGACTGAACCTGGGGATCTAGTTATTGATATCTTTGCGGGATCTAATACAACCGGATTCATTGCCGAACAAGAAAATCGCTATTGGATAGCTTTTGAAAAAGATATTCAATACTTGGCTGCATCTTCTTTCAGGTTTATACAAGAGGATCTGGATATTCATGAAGATACATTGAAAAATTGGCATCAAGCAATCGCTCTTGGTAATTCTATCAATGTTCCACCTAAGTTTCAGTAACTAAGACTCGTTTGTGGCTAATTGTCACAAAACTACTTTTTGGAAAGATAAATTTAGACTTTATTTTAGACAATATAATTAAACTCATAGATGACTGCATGAAACCCTATCAAAGCATCCTTATTCAAGAATGTTACGAACCTCTAATTTCCATTCCTTTAAAAAAGTTTTCTGTAGAAACGCCTCATCCTTATGAAAAGTTAGGAGCTAGCTACGAAGAAAAATCCCCTTACTTTTTACGCCAAACTGTTGTTGATGCTCTCATACAAGCACAGCATTATTTACAACAACTTCATCCAGGGTGGAAAATACATATTTTTGACGCTTATCGACCGGTTGCAGTCCAAAAGTTCATGGTTGATTATACTTTTACGACTCTCATTAAAGAACAAAAATTAATCGTAGAAAACATATCAAACGAACAGCAACAAACCCTTTTGGAAAAAGTCTATCAAATCTGGGCAATTCCCAGTGAAAATCTTGCTACTCCACCTCCTCATAGTACCGGAGCAGCGATTGATATTACCTTATTAGATGAAACAGGGCATCTGTTAGATATGGGAGGTGTTATTGACGAATTATCAGCGCGATCGCAACCCAATTATTACGCCCAAAGTAAGAATATCAAAGAAGAAACTTATCATCAAAGACGAGAATTGTTGAATCAAATTATGACTCAGTCAGGATTTTGTCGTCATCCTGGAGAATGGTGGCACTTTTCTCTAGGCGATCAAATGTGGGCTTGGCAAACACAAAAAGCGATCGCCCGTTATGGTAAAGTCTGAGCATTATTAACGGGAAATGCTGCCGGAAGAACGGTTAAAGTTTTGGGTTTTCCTTTACGAATTACTTCTATCGTTAAAGATTCTCCAATGTTACTCATTTCTACCTGTTCTTGGACATCAACTGCTTTTTCTACTGGTTTACTCCCCACACTTAGAATAATATCTCCTGGTTTAAAGCCACCCTTTTTAGCGGGAGAGCCGTTAACCACACGAACGACTAAGACACCCTGCTTTTTAGTGACTTTGAATCCTAATTGTTTATCCTGGTTTAGTTCCTTTTGAAGTTCTGGATTCAAAGTTACCATATGAATTCCCAGATAGGGATGAGCCACTTTTCCATTAGTTAACAATTGATTGGCTACCCGTTGAGCCGTTTCAATGGGAATAGCAAACCCTAACCCCTGAGCATCAGCGCGAATTGCTGTATTGATGCCAATAACTTGTCCATTAGAATTAAGTAAGGGGCCGCCAGAGTTGCCAGGATTAATCGCTGCATCAGTTTGAATAAATCTCACTCGTTTATCAGGAACCCCAACTTCTGAACTAGAGCGTCCTAACGCACTAATAATGCCCACTGTAACCGTATTATCAAGACCTAATGGGTTACCAATAGCGATCGCCCACTCTCCCGGTTGTAACTGTTCGGCATTGCCAATATCCACTGTTGGTAAATCAGTCGCGCTAATTTTAACAACCGCCACATCTGTCATCGGATCAGTCCCTAATACTTCTCCTTGATAAGTCTGACCGTCTTTTAAGGTAACTTTCACTTCTTTAGTGCCATCAACAACGTGAGCATTGGTTAACAATTGACCATCAGAACTCAAAATAAAGCCCGAACCCGTTCCCCGTTCTACGTGTTCTCTAGGGAGGGGCATTTCATTACCAAAAAAGCGGCGAAAAAAGGGATTTTCCAATTGTTTTCCCATCTCACTAGAAACTTGTCTCGTCGCATCAATCCGAACCACTGCTGGCCCAACTTTTTGAGCCGCTTGAGCAATAAAGTTCAAATTACTTTGTTGAGAAGACCTAGAAGGAAAGGAAAAAGGTTTGAGATTTGTGGGAACCACCGCAGGATTTTGACTGGCCTGGTTTTCAGGAGGTTGGGTAAGCTGACGACTGCCCCAAACGCCTAAACTGCCGCCTAATAATAATAATCCTACATAAACACCTAATTGTTTAATACGCATGATAATTTTATCTGATAATGAGAGGATTCCCTATTTAAGATTATGACAAAGTTTTTTGAGAAGACATTAACCTTTGTGTCTTCTTTTAATATTTCTTGGTTAGGCTGAGTTGTTGTGGTCTATTGTTAGATTGGTTGAAATTATGGTATACTGACTAATGCTTAAACGCGGATGTGGTGGAATCGGTAGACACGCACGCTTGAGGGGCGTGTGGCTCACGCCATGCGAGTTCAAGTCTCGCCATCCGCATTAACTCTGCTGCTTTTGATGCAATACGAGTAATCTCCCTTCACTTGAGTTTATGAGCCAATCTAACCGATCTAAGATTTCTTCAGTAACCTTAGCCTTAATTATTTCTTCTCTAATAACGACTGTCGTCTATATTTTAAGAGGATTAGGCGTTTTAGGTTTTATTCCTGGCAGTGTTATTTTGTTGTTAATTACTGTCTCCATTTTTTTAGCA
>JBCDDV010000151.1:0-6320 GCA_039180145.1 Cyanobacteria bacterium P01_G01_bin.49
CTCAATTTATCGTCGTTAGTTTACGTCGTCCCATGATTGAAGCGTCCCAACGAACTATCGGTGTTACCCAAGCAAGAGGAGCTTATACTCAAGTTTTAGGAATCAAATTGGCTTAACATTATCATAGAAATTTTAGCTTATTTTAAACTTGCTTTAATACAAAACTAACATTAATTCTCTTTGATATTGTTTCGTTAGAAGATGGTCGGAACCCAGTAAATTAAAAATAGAAATCATGGCTTTTCTTGCCCCATCCTCTCGATATTGACGACTCGTTTCTACCAGTTGTAAAAAGAGTTTTAAGGCTTCTTGATAATTTTCGAGCAAAGTTAACTCTGCTGCTTTGGCAAACAATTTATCTAATTCGCTTTCTCCAGGATCAGCAAGAATTTGCTTAAATTGAATTAGGGTTTTCATTCCTTGAGCTTTTCCATAATCGTGTTTTTGAGTAGTTTCAATGGTATTAAGCATTTGTTCTGCCTCTTGTAAACGGTTAACATGGATTAAAAAACTTGCTGCTTCAAGGATTAATTGAGGATTATTGGGATAAGTGTTGAATAGTTCATCTAATAACTGTTTAGCTTTCGCATTATTTCCGCTTTCTTTTGCTTGGATCATTGCTGAAACTTTGAGATCGAAGTCAGATTGTAAGTTAAACTGCTTTAAAAATTCCCGAATCTCTTGTTCCGATAAAACCCCAACAAATCCTTGAATAAACTCTCCTTGAAAAGCAACTTTTACGTCAGGAACTCCCTCGACACCAAACTGCTTGGCCAAATCCGATTGACGATCAATATCAATGGTTGCTAAGATAAAATCGTATTCTTTCAAAAGCTTTTCTAAAATTGGCTTTAATAATTTGCAAGGCCCACACCAAGTAGCAAAAAAATCAATTAAAACTGGTTTTTCATAAGATTTTTGAATAACTTCTTTCTCAAAATTGCTGCTATCAACAACGATAGAATATCCCATTAATTTACCTCATGAAACATTTAGCTTCTCGACTTTGAATTATTATAATCCGAAACTTTTTAGTCATTTCATTTCTTAAGTTGGAATTTAGATAAGCTGTTGTGTATTCGATCTGGTATTTTAAGTTTTGGGGCAAATGCTCTCACTCTTTCTCTAAAGTGACCCTTTCTCTTTACGCTGTTTCCTCAGTGCAGATGGTGCGCTTTTTTTTCAGTAGGATGCAGAGTTTTTTTGTTGTTAACCTGAGTCTTTGAGCGACAGACATTAGTTAATTGAATTAATTTTATTTAATGTCATAGATTTATAAACATCAGATAAAGACCCCTCTTGATAATTTAATTTAAACCCTTCACTTAGTTGAAACCGAATCGTTAGTAATTCATTAGGCGCATCTTTATTAATCCCTGTTATCGTCAAAATATTGCCTTCTAATTTCCATTTTCCTTCCCAAATTTTGTTTTCAACAGTTTGTCGTTCTTCATATATGCGATGTCTTGCCCAAAATGTTCCGTCAAGCCTAAATTGATATCCATAATAAACAGTCAATTTTTCAGTTTCATGAAAGCCTCGCCAAACACCAGCAATAAAATTTTGAGACTTATGAGCAACATGATTAAAGTCTTGATTAATTTGAGCAGAAAATTGAGCTTGACTGACAGCAGGATTTGAGAAAGGCTCCAAAATGAACCAGAAACATAAACAAAAAATAGAATAAAAGAAATTCATCAAAAAAAATCTAACTCTTGATAGTAAACCCAAAAAGTAGAAATGAATTACAAGATCACTAATAATATAAAAGAGGGGAACAATTGTCTGAACTACCCAGAGGAATCATGATACGAATCTCCAAAGGCGTTGAAGTTGAAATGTATACAGGAACACCCCAAGGCAAGATAGTTGGGTTGTCTGATCGCATTACCAAAGATCTTAACGGGTTTGTGAGAGAACCTGATAACCGTAATGTTGAATATACCACTGCCCCTCTCTGTTGTTATGATCGCTTATTATGCGCCTTAGTAAGACCCAGACAAAATTTGCGACGATATTTACAGCAAATTGGCAACTATACTCTGATTCCTGGAAGCACTCTATCCCTAGGAGATAGCCAAAATTTTTATCGTTCTGATCCCCAAAATCCTTACCATAATTATATCGAACAAACTTACGGCACTAATGTTGTGACCGCTAGCGTACATATTAATATTGGTATTAATGATCCTGAAACCTTAATGCGTGCTTGTCGTTTGGTAAGAGTAGAAGCACCATTATATCTTGCTTTGAGTGCATCTTCCCCCTTTTTAGATGGACAGGTCACCGGATATCATTCCACGCGTTGGTATACTTTTCCCCAAACTCCAGCCAAAGTTCCTTTTTTTGAAAGTCATTCCCACTTTATTCGTTGGACAGAAAAACAACTTGCCCTAAAAACGATGCAAAATGTTCGTCATCTGTGGGTATCTGTCCGTCCTAACGGGGATAATCGCCCTTACAACCTTAATCGTCTAGAATTGAGAATTTGTGACCTGATCGCTGATCCCATTGCTTTACTATCTGTCATTGCCTTATTAGAAGCACGTTTATTGCAACTCCTGGATGATCAGAGTCTCGATCCTCTCATTCAAAGTCAACTTTCTCCTGAAACCTTATTAGAGATAACAACACAAAATGAAAAGGCTGTCGCTCAGCAGAGTTTAGAAGCACAATTACAAGATTGGCAAGATGGTCGCTCAATAACAGCAAAGCAATGGATAGAGCAATTATATCAAGAGGTTTGGCCATGGGCCAAACAAGGCGGTTTTAGCTGTTTTCTATCTCCCGTGAAAAAAATTCTCCGAGATGGTAATTTAGCTCAACAATGGCTGCGAAAATATCATTCAGGACAACCAATTCCTGAAATTGTTGCTGCTGAAATTAAAACTGTTGCTCAACTCGAAACAGCTTTAGAAGATAAACTCTGTGATTCTCTCTTAGTTGCCTAAAAAATCTTGAAGCGCTAAAAAATAAGATTTACTAATCATTCTTTTATATTAAGTTTGGTAAATTTAATGTTTTATTGTCCGTTTAGTCATCGATAAAAAAAAACTATAGATTATTATGCCCAGGATTGTTCTAATTCATCCTCAAATACCCCCCAATACTGGTAGTATCGCTCGAACTTGTGCTTCGACTAATACCGAGTTGCATTTAGTTGGCCCCTTGGGTTTTGAATTGAGTGATCGTTATCTCAAACGAGCCGGATTAGACTATTGGCAACACGTCAAGCTCAACTACCATCTTGATCTCACTCAATTTGAATCTTTTTATCAGCAACAGGAAGGACGATTATTGGGATTTAGTGTACGGGGAAAGTCTTGTTATAGAGATTGTCACTTTCAAGAGAATGACTGGCTGTTGTTTGGCAGTGAAAGCGATGGCTTACCTCCCCCTATTTTGACAGCTTGTGACCAACTTCTTTATATCCCGATGATTCAGCCTCAAGTTCGGAGTCTCAATCTGTCTGTAAGTGTCGCGGTTGGTTTATTTGAAGCCTTACGACAATTAGACTACTTGCATTGAAAAAGTGGATAATAAGAAATTTCTATCATTGGTCTCGAAAGTCTTGGTAGCTATTTAGGAAAATTTAAGGATTGTCTCAAAAGCTTATCCCCCTTGGGATATCTAGCTTTTAGTATCGAGGGAATTTAAAAATTATCGAAATTTTATTTGAAGGAAACCTTTGTGATAAGAGATGCGTCAACGGACACGCATCGGAAAAACGATAGATTAATGATTGCTAAGTAGGTTGCAATAAATCCATACTTGTTTAAAATTAGCAAAGCAAGTTAACTTTTCATAACATACTGGTTAAGTATCTTGACTTAGTTAGCGTTCCTAATTAAAACTAAATCCTGATAGGACTGCTCAGTCAACAAACAATCCCATATAGGCTCATTTAGTCTTAAATCGCTCGTTCACACACTAGGAGGTTTTTTTTGAAAGACACATTCACCAAAAAGGTAACAGCGATTTCCTCTTGTCTCGCTGACTGTGCAGAAATAACAGTAGGCCAAACCGAGGAAGATAACAATAAACTCGTGTCCAGCGACAAAAATCGAGTGCGTCGCTCTGCGGCTGTGATTGGATTAGCCATTTCTATGAGTGCAACAGGAATGGTATATAGTCAAGGTAAAGCAGCGATAGCCGCTAATTCAATTACTGCCAACAAATCTTTACCTACCCTGCCTGCCCCCTCAAATTTAGAGAAGGATCAGCGCAAACTTGCACCCTTATCCTTGAAACATGAGGTACAGCCAGGAGAAACCATTAAACAATTGGCTCAAGCCTATCAAGTAGATCCAGACGCTATTATAGCAAGTAACAATCTCGCGATCGCTGCCGACTTAGAGCCAGGGCAAACGATTAAAATTCCTGCTATCAAAAAGACGGTATCAGACTCTAGTGCAAAACAGTCTGGTTCTCAAATGCTGCGAGCAGATGTGACGGCGGCAAAACCCCTCAATACCTCTTTAGATCATCTAAGAGAAACTCGCAAACGTCTGCAAGATAGTTTAGTAGAGCTTAAAACTGAGAAATCTAAGCCAGACGCGCAAAGAACAAAAATTGTTGCTGATGTTTCAGATGTCAGTCAATCCTTAGTTGCTTCTAAAAAACAGCCGGAATTGACGAGAATTTCCCTACAAACTGAGGTTAATCAATCTGAAGAGCCGATTAAGCTTCCCGCTTTTTCTGTTGAAAATGAAAAAACTGCCACTACCTCAAGTTCTCTGGTTGAGCTTCCTGAAGTCCAATCTCAAACCGTAAACTCCTCTTCTCCTCCATCCCCAGACAAACTTACTGGTATTAGAGTTTCTAGGAAAGAAGAGACAACGCCCGCACCTCCTTCTCTCTCAGCGATTCCTTCCGTTCCTTCAGTCAAAGAACAAACCGCTCTTAAAGTAGAGTCCAAGCGACCGGTTCCTCTTTCTATAGAGTCTCCTGAAGCAGGAATTTCAGAAGAGGGACAAGACATCGAAACCAATTCTCCACAGCAAACTTCATTTAAACAGCCAACTTTGGTTGTGCCGAAGCCTCAGTTTGCTCCCACTAAAAAAAGTTATCAAGTGCGACCAGGGGACACGGTTAATAGTATTGCTCGTCAGCATGGCATTTCAACCGCTGAATTAATTCGTGCTAATGGCATCACCAACCCCAATTTGATCAAGGTCAATCAAACCTTAACCATTCCCCAAAAAGGCAAAGTAGCTGATGCTGAACAACAAAAGAAAAATCTCCCTTCCTCAACTTTAGCTGCATCTGTCAATGCATTACAGTTACGGGAAGATTCAGCTTCCAATGGTTTCATTACCCCAAACAATCGCCGAACCCTTGAAAGCGAAATTTCAATTGTTCAAGAGTCTCATACCGATAAGCTCAAAGCTGATATTGTTAGTCTTCAACAAAACTATGGTCAACGCTCAGAATCGATTTCTATTAACAACGAATCAGATCGAGTGAATAAAACTGACCAAACTGTAGTTGGGGAAAGTTTAAACTCTGAATGGGCAAGCACTCGTCAAACCGACCAGTCTCTCCAAGAAGACATCGACCAACGGTTGAACTCTCAAGAATCTCAAGTAGTTGGCTCAGCCCCTACTGATCCAGGTTTTTATAACGATGCCTTCCACATTCCTGTAGGAACCAATGTTGGGCCAGAACTCCCTGGATTATCAAATCCTGATGATTATCTTCCTGACGCGCCCATGAAGTTCAATGGCCATATTTGGCCAAGTAAAGGGGTGTTAACCTCTGGTTACGGACCACGTTGGGGCAGAATGCACAAAGGAATCGATATTGCTGCCCCAGTGGGAACCCCTATTGTGGCATCTGCTCCTGGGGAAGTGATTTCAGCAGGCTGGAATTCTGGTGGCTACGGTAATTTGGTCAAGGTACGTCACCCTGATGGTAGTGTGACTTTGTATGCTCACAATAGTCGCATCTTAGTCCGTAATGGTCAAAAAGTAGAACAAGGGCAACAAATTTCAGAAATGGGTAGCACAGGTTTTAGCACTGGCCCCCACCTTCACTTTGAAATTCATCCTGGTGGCGGTAGCGCCCAAAACCCTATGGCCTTTTTACCGAAGAAACGCCCGTAAGTCATGACCAATCATTGAACATTAAACAATGAACAATGAACATTTAAGTTCCAAACCAATGATAAATGGTCAATGATAAATGAAATGACTTCTTTTTGTTGAATCGAGCGATGGGATAGATCAGAGGGTAATAATATTGTCTCTCTGATCTTTTTTTAAAGTTAGCCTTTTTGTTAGTTTTGCTATACACTAGAAAAGGTCTAAAAATTCTGGCTC
>JBCDDV010000152.1:0-6316 GCA_039180145.1 Cyanobacteria bacterium P01_G01_bin.49
AACAAGTAACCACAAAGTTTGAACGATTCAAAGGAGCAATTTATCTAAAACAGCTAACAGATGACCAAATTACTCAATATCTCCAGGAAATACAACGTCTTAGTCTTTGGGACAAGATAAAAAATGAGCCAGAATTATTAGAATTAGCTCGCTCACCACTGTTTCTCAATATGCTAGTGGTAGTCTATCAAGGACAAATCATCAAAAATTCTCAGGAACTTTTTAATGCTTATATCAAAAAGCAGATGCAGGAGACTAAACCTCAAGGAATCTACGTATCTCAAAAAAGTCCGAGTAACCCAAAAACTTTACACTATTTAGTTTGGTTAGCCAAACAACTTGAAGAGGTGAAGGAAAGCGAATTTTTGATTGAAAAAATTCAACAAGTGTGGCTAAATTCTTCTAAAATAAGGCTTCGGTATTATAAAATCGTAGTCGCGCTGATTTCCTGTTTAATAGTATGGTCGTTACTAGACTGGCTCGGCGATTGGCTAATTGGATGGCTAGGTAGTGGACTAATCAATACTACTCGGTTAAGCCCAAATCCTGCGTTGAGACTGCAAGGGAGCGGGGAGCAGGGGGCGGGGGAGAAAACCGAAAACCCCTCTCCCTGCTCCTTACTCCCTGCTCCTCTGCTGACCTTACGGAAAAACAAAAATCCTTAACCGAGCAGTATTGGGCGGACTAATAGGAGTGCTGATTAGACTATTCACAGGATTGCTAACTATGTTTTTGCTACTATCTTCTACTGTAGACCACTGGGCATTCCGTATCGTTCTTTACACTTATGGGGATATTGCAGATATTCCCTGGAATTATGCTAAATTTTTGGACTATGCTGCTAAACATAGATTCATTCAGCGAGTCGGTGAACGCTATCGATTCATGCACAACTTATTACAAACACACTTTGCCCAGATGCCATTAGATCTTGGGGATCTTGAGCAGTTTCTCAATCATCAAGATCTTCCCTCTCAAAGCAAAAATTAGCTGTTAGAATTAACTATAATTTTTTTGAAGTTGATCCATGCAAGTTAGATTAGCTAACCCTGATGATACGTCATTAATCTTCTCATTTATTCAAAAAAAAGCGGAGTTTGATCGAAAAATTGGCGCTTTTTCTGGTAAATTGCGGGTTTCTGAAGAAAAAATTAGCAAAACACTTTTTGGAAAAATTCCGTTTGCTTATGTTCTATTTGTTGCCACAGAACGCTGTGAAGTAGGGTTAGCTATCTATGCTTTTAGATATTCATCATTTGTTGGTCAACCGAGTATTTGGTTAGATGATTTATATATAGATGAAAATAAGAGAAGTCAAGGTGCAGGAACAGTTTTAATGAGTCAACTTGCTCAAGTTGCCGAGGAAAATGATTGCACTCATCTTGCTTGGAGTGCTGACGCACGGAATGTTCGTGGCCTCAACTTTTATGATAGATTGGGCGCAGAAATTATCGATAAGAAAAATCATAGATGTTTTTTTCAGTGGATTCCCCCTTTTTTTGAGCATGGGGACTCTCACTTTAAGTAACAATCAGACCGAGATAAAAGCAATAAGTCGTTTCGTTTACAAATCTCCCTGTTTAAATTTTATCAAAATAAAGCGTTATCCCTATCTATTTTAGTACGTTTCAACGCCATCTAAAAACAGGAATTAAACAGGTGGCGGATTTTCTCTGGCATCAGGAAATAAGCAAGTAAGAAGTCCCTAAACATCATTAATTACACGCTCTAAAATTATCTAGATTGCTTCTCATGTTCCTCTTGCAAATTTTCCCTAAAAATAGTTAAAACTTGCCTCAATTAGCTTGACATTGATAATAATTCTTGTTCAGGAGCATTATCTTTATCTTTCAATAACCCAATTAATAAAGATGCCGGAGGTTCTTGATAAGGCCAAGCAAAGGCATGACGAAAAGCAGCATCTTGACAAGCTTGTAACTGATGAAAATCAATGACATCTTGGGTCAAAAGATTTTCGTACTCAAAGGGAAGACGGACATTATGAAGTCCGGCATTATCGGTACAAATCGCAATATCAACCCCAGCGTCAAAACAGCGATCAAAGACAGTCTGTAAGGCAGATAAATCATCCAACGTTCCGGTCTTTAAATAAGTGGTTGGGCAAACTTCTAAACATTGCTTTGCCTGAGCAATTTCTGGTAATAATTCAGGATATTTCAAGGGAATTTGGATGCCGTGACCAATTCTCATTAAATAGGGGAGCAATTCTGGATAACAACCATTAGGGGTTTCATAGAGGTGTCCCGTTGTTTTTAATCCCAGCGATCGCGCATATTGGTAAAGATTAGTAAACTCTTCTAACCTTTCTCCATAATGAGAGTCACCTCCGGCAACATCGATAGCACAAACATACTCTCCCATACTTGATGCTAAATCAACAATGGCCTTATTGACCTCATATGGCAAGCGAGAGTGCATACAGAGAATTTGACTAACAATAATGGGATATTCTTGTACCTGACTTGCTTGACCGACAATTTTGACAATATTAGTCATGGCCTCAATACGTTGGGACTGACTCAGGTGTTCTGGGGTGCGAAGATAAGGGGTATAGCGGAGTTCTAAATAAGCTAAATTTTCAAAAATGTAAGCCCCCCGAATTAAGCGATAGATAAAATAGGGTAGTGTCTGCTCAGTTTGGACACTTTCTACTAGGGTGTGTAATTCTAAATATTCATCTAAAGTCTGACGTTTACGGGTGTAAAATTCTTCAAAGGCAGGGTATTGAGGAAACCGCTTAGCCATCGTTTCATTATGGCGTTTAAAGTACCGCCAGAGAATGCGAGGAACCACTGATCCTCCTAAATGGCGATGTAAGTCTGCATATAATGCCACAGAAACCTCCTGATGCTTGGTATTAAGATTTATTTTAATCGGAATATCGAGAGAAGTCGCCTTTCTATATTGCAATTTCTCCAGGAAATTTGTGATCCCAAAAAAAATACGGAAATTTAACCCATGGGGAACCATTCATGAGACCCTAGGAGAAGAATTTTGCCCTTACTCTGTTACCCTATTGACTAAACTTCTGTTAAAAGTCTCTTAACCCTGAATATCTCCATGGAACCTCGTCTTATGTATCGTCGAACCAAAATTGTTGCCACCATTGGCCCTGCCACCCAAAATAAAGAGGTTCTACGTCAATTAATTCTAGCGGGGGCAACAACCCTACGTCTCAATTTTTCCCATGGTGATCACGATTATCATCAACATAGTATTCGTCTGATTCGTCAAACTGCATTTGAATTAAATCAACCCGTTGCTATTCTGCAAGACTTACAAGGGCCGAAAATTCGCTTAGGAAAATTTGCCTCTGGATCAATTACCCTCAAACCAGGCGATCCTTTCATTCTTACCAGTCGGCAAGTAGAGTGTAGCCATGAGATTAGTTATGTGACTTATGAATATTTAGCCGATGAAGTCCCAGAACAGGCAAGAATTCTCCTTGATGATGGCAAGGTAGAAATGCGTGTCGAAAAAGTTGATCGCCAACAAAAAGACCTACATTGTCGTGTGGTAGTAGGGGGAGTGCTTTCTAATAACAAGGGGGTTAATTTTCCAGGGGTTTATCTTTCGGTTAAAGCATTAACAGATAAAGATAAAGAAGATTTGATGTTTGGGTTAGATCAAGGGGTAGACTGGGTTGCCCTAAGTTTTGTCAGAAATCCTCAAGATATTTTAGAAATTAAAGAATTAATCGCTAGTGCGGGGAAAAAAGTGCCTGTCATTGCCAAAATTGAAAAGCATGAAGCGATCGAAGACATGGAAGAGATTCTTTCTTTGTGTAATGGAGTAATGGTGGCTAGAGGTGATTTGGGGGTAGAGTTGCCTCCCGAAGACGTTCCCATTCTCCAAAAACGCTTGATTGCCACTGCGAATAAGTTAGGTATTCCAGTCATTACGGCCACTCAAATGTTAGATAGTATGGCCAATAATCCCCGTCCCACCCGTGCAGAAGTTTCTGATGTAGCCAATGCCATTTTAGACGGGACTGATGCGGTGATGTTATCCAATGAAACGGCTGTCGGTAAATATCCAGTCGAAGCAGTTGCAACTATGGCTACCATCGCAGAACGGATGGAACAAGAACCCACCTCTCTCAAGGGTCTTTCTGAGGAAAAACAGTCTATTACCAAGGCAATTTCTGCGGCAGTTAGTCAAATCGCCGAACAATTAAACGCTTCAGCGATTATGTCTCTAACCAAAACTGGATCAACAGCCCGCAATGTCTCTAAATTCCGTCCTCATATTCCTATTTTAGCCATAACTCCCAATGTCGATGTGGCCCGGCAGTTGCAGTTAGTCTGGGGGGTAAAACCTTTACTGGTTCTCGACTTACCCTCAGCAACCCAAACCTTTCAATCAGCCGTTAGTGTGGCCCAAGAAAATAATTTACTTAGAGATGGGGATTTAGTGGTCATGACTGCCGGAACCCTACAAGGAATTGCTGGATCAACGGATTTGATTAAAGTAGAGATGGTCAAAGCTATTTTGGGTAAAGGGGTTGGTGTAGGGCAAGGATCTGCCAGCGGCCGCGCCAGAATCGCCCATTATGCTAGGGAATTAGCAGATTTTGAGCCAGGAGACATTTTAGTCGTGCCTGGAACCAATGCAGAGTTTGTCGAGATGATGCGAAAAGCGTCGGGTATTATTACAGAAGAATCTAGCTTAACCAGTCACGCAGCCGTAATTGGATTACGGCTAGGGGTTCCGGTCATTGTTGCCTTTAAAGAAGCCACTGACATCATCCGAGAAGGGTCAATTATTACCCTTGATGCTCAAAAAGGAATGATCTATTCGGGAATTAGTAAACAATAGAAACGTTTAATGATCTCTGATTGCTTAGAAAAAAGCATGAATAAATATTTATTTTTGTAAAAAGTTGTTGACTTTTTATTGATAAAATTAATGAACCTTCGTCAATTCTCTTAAAATTAAATCATTGAATGCTGACATTTTGCTCTTAGATTGAAGAAATTTGTTGTGTAATTAAGGGCATTTTTTCATTAATTTAACTCAAAATAAGCGCATAAGCTCATCAGGAGGGCGCAGTCATGAAAGAGAAAGAACTATTTACTAACTACCTGAAAAATCAACGGAATTTTCACAACGCCAACTTACATAAAGCTAACTTAGACGGACTCAATTTGCAACGCATTGATCTGACCCATGCTGACCTTAGTGGGGCGAATTTAAAATCAACTGACTTAAGTGGTGCTTGCTTAGTGCAAGCTAATTTAACTGATGCAGATTTGAGTGATGCCAATTTAGTTGGTGCTAATCTAACAGAAACTAATCTTATTGGGGCTGATTTAACAGGGGCTAATTTAGCTGGGGTTGACCTGACCAACGCTGATTTACGGTGTGTTAACTTACATAATGCCAATCTCACCAAAGCTAACTTAAAAGAAGTTAATCTAGATGGGGCTGATCTAACCGATGCTAACCTTTGTGGTGCCATGATTGCTAACACAGATTTAAGTGCGGCAGATATGACAGGAGCATCCTTAGAGAATAGTCATCAATGTCAATTAGAACAACCTTTTTCAGCAACATCAGCTAAGTGGGTTAGTTGGGCTGGTTAAACGTTTAAGGCGCTAAACGATTAATTTCCCAAACGTTATCTTCTCTAAGGAGATAGGAAAAGCGATCGTGTAAACGATTGGGCCTCCCCTGCCAAAACTCAAACCGTTGTGGAGTAATACGATAACCTCCCCAAAAAGAGGGTAGGGGAATTTCTCCCTTTTGAAACTTGTTTTTAATTTCCTCAAACTTCATTTCGAGGAGTTGTCGAGATGTAATAATAGAACTCTGAGGAGAACACCACGCCCCTAATTGACTGCCTCTGGGACGACTGGTAAAATAAGACAAAGACTCAGTAGTCGGAATTTTAGTTGCAGTTCCTTGAATGTTTATTTGTCGCTCTAGGGGAAGCCATAAAAATAACAGGGCAACATGAGGGTTTTCAGCAATTTGTTGGGCTTTTCTACTTTCATAATTCGTAAAAAAAACCAATCCTTTTTCATCAAAATATTTTAAAAGAACAGTTCTAAGAGAAGGTTCTCCTTGAGACGAAACAGTGGCTAAACTCATGGCGTTGGGTTCAGGTAAATCAGCTTTACAAGCTTGCCCAAACCACTTTTCAAACTGTTTGAAAGGATCTTGATCTAGGTTGTTTCGGGTTAACCCATTGCGGGTGTATTCTTCGCGTAAGGTACTGAGATCCATTAATAATATATGAAGATTTTTTACAAATATAGTATAGAAATAAACTAGATTAGTTGATCAAACCAAC
>JBCDDV010000153.1:0-6307 GCA_039180145.1 Cyanobacteria bacterium P01_G01_bin.49
TATAAATACATAGATTAAAAACAATCTACCTTAAAAGATAAATAGGTAAGTCTTTCTCTGGTGTTCTTCATCTGTTGAGAAAAAACGCAAAAGCTCCATCAACTATCGAAGTTTATGTTACTATCAATAAAAAGTTGGAGTTGGGAAAAAAGGAAGTTGAAGGGGTTATGAATGCAGTTGAAAATATTACACATTTACTGATCATTGAAGACCGCAGAGGCAAACAAACGGTTGTATTAGAGTCGGCGACTTGTTCGATTGGTCGTGATTCAAGTAACTCTATTGTCCTTAAATCTTCTAGAATTTCCCGTCATCATGCACTCCTGTTACGACTAACTAAAGTAGGTTCTAACAATTATAAGTTTCGTCTTATTGATGGAGACTTGCAGGGAAACCGTAGTACCAATGGCATCACTGTTAACGGAACTTCCTGCCTTTCCCACGATCTCCAACATGGGGATGAGATTGTCTTTGGCGATGAGGTTAGGGCAAGATATTATGCCACTGTCAATGACTTCGATATAGAATTTTTAACCTCTTGTGAAGAAGAAGAACTTTCTGGTTTCCTACCCAATTTAGCTAATCCTTTTGCAAAAGACTCTCTAAACACGGGAAGTTTCTCAGGACAGGGTAGAGATAATTCTGCTGGGGCAGCCATGACTAGATTAGCGTCTTTTCCTGAACTCGACTCGACTCCTATCGTCGAAATTAATTTAGCTGGAGAGATTACCTATCTCAACCCTTCAGCCATTTCAGAATTCCCGGATCTGCGAGAAAAAAAAGCTCATCATCCCATCATTGCTGGAATGATAGAAAGCTTTCAAAATTGCCACGAAAGCCGCTTTATTCGTGAAGTTACCGTCGGGGAAAAAATTTTAGAACAAACGATACACTATATTCGGGCTGGTGATTTGATCAGAAGCTATCTCACTGATATTACAGAACGCAAAAAAGTCGAATCTCTTTTGCAACACTCTTATCAAGAGCTAGAAGACAGAGTAGAGGAGCGAACAAATGAACTAGCTAAAATAAATGAATCCTTAAAAGCAGAAATTATTGAACGCGAGAAGGCAGAAGAAGAACTTCGCCTCTGGCAAACTATCACCCAGGCAATTACTGAAGTCCCAGACGTTGAAGCGGCGATCGAGGTCACGTTGACTAAAATATCTGAGACAATCAACTGGAATTGTGCTGAAGCTTGGGTGATTGACCCCGAAAAGAATAAACTCAGACTGAGTCCTGCAGGATATTGTAAAACTCATAAATTTTTTCCTTTTCGAGAAGCCAGTCAAAATTGGCTATTTGCTCCCAATGAAGGCGTACCGGGACGAGTGTGGAGTACCCAGCAACCCGAATGGAATGAAAATATCCTAGAACAATCTTCCAAAACATTTTTGAGGGGTGAAATTGCTCAAGAAGTCGGATTAAAAGCCGCTTTAGGGGTTCCTCTAATGGCCAACGATGTAGTCATTGCTATTTTCGTTTTTTTTGCCAGTAAATCTTATCAGGCTAATGATCGGATTTTAGATTTAGTTAAATCCGTTACCAATCAATTAGGTCTCATCATAGAACATAAGGGAGCCAAAGATGCGCTGCAAGTAAGTATTGCGACTAACCGCGCCCTCCTCAATGCGATTCCTGATTGGATATTGCGTGTCAATGGAGATGGAGTTGTTATCAACTTCAAAAAAGGTAAGGCGAATCACCCTCCACTACTCACCCAGGAATTTTTAAACAAAAGTTTGTGGGAAAATTTACCCCCAGAATTCACTGAACCCATTATGGATGCAGTAACACAAGCTTTTTCTACCAATGAACTGCAAATTGTGGAGTATCAGCTTACGAGAAATGGTTGCTCGATCTACTACGAAGCACGCATTACCCTTAGTGTCGAGAATGAAGTGATAATCATTGTACGTGATATCACAAAACGTAAGCAAGTCGAACAAGATATGCTTAATGCCCTAGAAAAAGAACGAGAACTCAATGATCTAAAATCTCGCTTTGTCACGATGACTTCTCATGAGTTTCGTACACCCCTGGCGACGATCCTCTCTTCGGCCGAGTTACTGCAACATTACAGTCATAAATGGAGTGAAGAAAAAAATCTTAGCCATCTTCAGCGTATTCAATCAGGGGTTAAACGAATGACTGAATTATTGAACGATGTTCTCATCCTAGGGAAAGCAGAAGCAGGAAAACTAGAATTTAATCCGACCAAAATAAATCTAGCTCAAGTTTGTGGCGAGTTAGTCGAAGAAATGCAATTAACAACTAGCACTCATACCATTGCTTTTCACCCTGCCAATTCCTGTGCAACAGCCTCTATAGACCTCAAGCTTTTACGACATATTCTTATCAATTTACTGTCCAATGCGATTAAGTATTCCCCGCAAAGCGATCGCGTTGAGTTTGAGGTACTTTGTGACTGTTCCTCGGCAATTTTTCGGATTCGAGATCAGGGTATTGGTATCTCGGCACTTGAAAAAGGGCAATTGTACAATTCTTTTTATCGAGGGGGCAATGTTGCTTCTATTCCAGGGACAGGACTAGGGATGACCATTGTTAAAAAATCAGTAGAATTACACGGTGGCACCATCGAAGTAGAAAGCGAAGTAAACGTTGGTAGCACATTTACCGTAACCCTTCCTTGTCAAGCACCTAACTCAACAGGAGGAAACTCATGAAAAAAATTTTAGTCATTGAAGATGAATTATCTGTGAGGGAAAATTTAGTAGATTTGCTAGAGGCTGAAGATTATCAGGTTTTTAGTACAGAAAACGGCATTCTCGCTATACTATGGGCCCAAGACAATATCCCTGATTTAGTGATTTGTGATGTCATGATGCCAGAAATTAATGGATATGAGGTATTAGAAGAATTGCGTTCTTTACCGATGACAGCCTCAGTTCCTTTCATTTTTCTCACCGCAATGGCTGACAAAACTGATTTTAGACAAGGGATGGAATTGGGCGCGGATGATTATTTGACGAAACCTTTTACTAGAGAGGAAATGCTCAGTGCAATTAAGTCTCGGTTGTCCCGACATGAAATCGTCATGGAGCAGTATAATAGTGAGCATATGCGGGTTAAAGCCCTAGAAAAACAAGTCCAAAAACTGCAGCAACGAGAGCAATGGCAAGATCTTGATGAAAAATCTCAAGAAGCTCTGCTCAAGGTAAATACAGCAATGAATTTACTCCAAAAACTCGAATCAGAACATTCTCGCGACCGCAGTTTGTCGGTTTTACAAGAGCTTTGTGGTGAGGAAATTGCCCTGTTTCAGAAAATACCGAACTTACATCTTTTTCTCACCCCTGAACAGTCCAATTTACTTCGTCAGGCAATGTAATTACCAGTTTTGTGCGTTTTGTTTGGGATAAGGTAAATAACGTGAATTCACAGATAAACTCAAAGGCGATTGTAATCGTTGTCTGGAGTCCCCATAATCTCCTCAAATATCATTCAACTCCGACCTCCTAACCCATAACTCCGAACTCAGGTTAAATAGCTTACCCTTGCCTGCTCTATAGATAAGATGCTAAAATTATGAATTGTGTCTAATTTTAGATAAGTTTATGCCAAAATTAAAAACCCGTAAAGCTGCTGCCAAGCGTTTTCGAGCAACAGGCAGTGGTAGAAAAATTGTGCGGCGCAAAGCCTTCAAAAACCATTTATTAAACCATAAAAGTTCTGAACGCAAGCGTCGTCGTTTATCCCAAACGACCTTAGTAAGTGAACAAGACGAACCCAATGTACGGTTAATGCTTCCTTATTTGTAAAGGATATCATTGATCACAAGGTTAAAGACCCAATATAAACCCAATACCGATCATCAAGAGTAGCCATGACAAGAGTAAAACGAGGCAACGTTGCTCGCAAACGTCGCAAAAAAATCCTAAAATTAGCCAAAGGGTTTAGAGGTTCCCACTCTAGATTATTCCGTACTGCCAACCAACAGGTAATGAAAGCGTTGCGGAATGCTTATCGCGATCGCCGTAAGCGCAAACGAGATTTTCGTCGTCTTTGGATCACCCGCATTAATGCTGCAGCGAGGCAGAATGGGATGAGTTATAGTCAACTCATCGGTCGAATGAACAAAGCGAATATTGAACTTAACCGCAAGATGTTAGCACAATTAGCAATTCTTGATCCCGACGCATTTGCTAAAGTAGTTGAAACGGCAAGTGCTGCTAAATAACTGATAACGTTTGTGAATAAAGAACAGAAAAGGCGAAGTATTCTTAGGGAAAGATGAGAAGCTTCGCCTCAACTTATGGGACAATAAAAGTGGCGATCGCGATGGGTAAATATGAGTCAGCAACCAAAAATTATTGTCTTAGATGATGATCCGACTGGTTCTCAAACGGTACACAGTTGTTTATTGCTGATGCAATGGGATGTAGACACCCTAAGATTAGGATTAAGGGATGACATTCCCATTTGCTTCATTTTAACCAACACTAGAGCCTTAACTCCCCAGAACGCTGCCGATATTACCAGGGAAGTTTGTCATAATCTCAAAATTGCCATCGATGCAGAGAAGATAGAAGATTTCTTGATAGTCAGTCGGTCAGACTCTACCCTAAGAGGTCATTATCCCATTGAAACGGATATTATTGCCCAGGAATTAGGCGAGTTTGATGCTCATTTTCTCATTCCTGCTTTTTTTGAAGGAGGAAGACAAACGATTGATAGTATTCACTACTTAAAAATTAATGGTAAATTAACCCCTGTTCATGAAACAGAATTTGCCAAAGATTCGGTTTTTGGCTATCACTATAGTTATCTTCCTGATTATGTCGAAGAAAAGACGAAAGGAAAGATTAAAGCAACAGAAGTTGAACGGTTTTTATTGACTGATATTCGCACAGAAAGTTTAGAGAGATTAAAAGAATTACAAGATAATCAATGTGCAGTTGTTGATGGAGAAATACAAGCAGACTTAGATAAATTTGCTCAAGATTTATTAACTGCTGCCGCACTAGGAAAACGCTTTTTATTTCGGAGTGCTGCTAGTATTTTAACCTCTCTCGCGCAACTTGGCCCTCAACCCATTGTTGCCGAAGAAATGGCTAAATATAAACCAACGGATAATCCTGGTGTGATATTGGTGGGATCTCATGTCAAAAAAACAACGCAACAATTACAAGATTTATTGCAGCAACCGAATATAGTTGGCATTGAAGTTGATGTTAAACAATTACGAGATCATCCTGACCAAAAAGATGAGTTATTACAAGAAATTTTAACCCAAGTTCAAAAGGTTTATGACGCTAAAAATACACCAGCTATTTACACCAGTCGAGAAGAGTTAACCTTTGAAACAGTTCAAAAACGGTTAGATTTCGGTGTAGTCGTTTCTGATTTTTTGATGCAAATTGTTCAAGGTTTACCCCGCGAGATTGGATTTTTAATTATTAAGGGAGGAAATACGTCTAATGATGTTTTAAGTACGGGATTAAATCTACAGCTAGTTCGGTTATTAGGTCAAGTTTTACCAGGCTGTTCGATGGTGAAGACAGAAAGTAATCATCCCTTATTTCCTAATCTACCTGTTGTTCTTTTTCCAGGTAATGTAGGAGATACTCAAGGATTAACAACTGTTTATTCTCGCTTAAGTGAATCAGTTTGAGGTCATTACATTTAGCATTTATCAAGTTAGTTGATAGTCTGAAAATCAAGGATTAGTCACTTGAGTTTGCCAGTCTTGTTGATGATCTAAATAATAAAGTTGGCGATGATGAGGGGTATCTTGTAATGCTAAATAATCAACTTTTTGGGGTTCAAATAGTAATAGACAAAAGTTTTTTAAGGGATGATCTTCTGATGGAGATACGTTTAAGAAATCTTCTTGGTTATTAGAATAAGGTTTCCCCGGAATTGGCCAAGTAAATTGTTGTCTTGCTTGATCAGATAGCTTTTTCCAAACATTAATTCTTGCCGTTTGCTTAAAATGCGTTTCATCAATAATCGTTAGCTGTCCAGTAATACGAAATTGCTCACGGGTTTTACTAAAATACCAACAAATTTCTCCCCAAGGTTGATGACCAATATCAATAATTTTATGGCTACGAATATCCGTTATAATTTGCAGTTGATTAGTATTATCCAAAAAACCTCGAAAGACAACAGTCCGATTTGCTGCTTTTCCATCAGGTTTCACTGTTGCTAATTGAAAATAACGAGAATGGGGTTTACTTCTGTTACGATGAAGTGCGCGTGATAAAATAGTTCGCCAGGGAGCTAATTGTAGGGTCATTAAAAATACTAAAATTTCAAATTTAGTAAAAAACAATGCAACAAA
>JBCDDV010000154.1:0-6304 GCA_039180145.1 Cyanobacteria bacterium P01_G01_bin.49
CAATATTGAAGACATCAAACAGGTTGGTGTTGATTTGTGCTAAGGCACCGTAGTTACCATTGAATAAACCATTACCACCGTCACTTTCTGCATATTCTTTGCCGGTAGCAGGGTTGATACCATTACCATTTTGACAACCACGAACACTACCGTCTACATCGGCACCGCCACCATTGAGACAAGGATCATTAGCTGTTCCGGCTAAGTAACCAAAGCTGACTGAGGTAGGCCCTAACAAGCTTTCTAAGAAGCCTACTTGGAAACTCATCCCAGCACCAGCACCACCACCAATACGGTAGATGGGGTTACGTTGGGCAAAGGTACTCAAGGAGCCTTTACCACCGTCAAAATCCTCGAAGAATGGGTTAACGGTCGGAACGAAGTCATACCACTTACCACCCCAAGCAGTGACGTAGGTATCAATTTTGAAGTTTTGAAGGGGTTGAATGGGAGCATAGTAAGCAACCCAGTCAATGACCACATCATTGTCTTCTTCATTACGACGAGGCCCAATGTTAAAGGTTTGGGTTGCTGTCGGGTTGATTAGTTCATTTTCTTCAAAGGCAATACCGATGGGTTGACCAGTATTGGGATTAATGACTCGTAAGTTAGGTTCGTTCAAGGTGAAGCGGTCTTCACCAGTACCCGTGCTGGCGGATAAACGAGTAACTAATAAATCTTCTCCACTGAAACTAGTGTTGAAGCTTAGGCGAATCCGGTCTTGTAAAACACCTTGGTTATCCTCAGAAGAGCGACTACCACCAGCAGCAGTAGCTGCCATGATTACTTCCCCAACTAATTTAGTCGTTGTGGAGAATTGGTGATCTTCAAGGAAAGCAACTCGACCTTCTAAGTTGTCAACTCTTGCTCCTAATGCGGCAAGTTCAGCCTCAAATTCCTGCATTAGACGCTTGAGCTTCTCGATATCTTCTCTTAAGACAGCGACGTTTTCTTGTATTAAACGCTCCATGGTGTTTAAGCAAGCGTTTAAACCAGCAGCGAATTCCCAACGGGATGTAGCGCGGTTACCTCGAAACGTCCGGTCAGGATAACCAACAATACAACCATAGCGTTCAACTAAGCTTCGGAGTGCTTCGTAAGCCCAGTCAGTAGGAGATACGTCTTGCAGTTCACTAACACTGGTAACTTGATCGTTAGTGTTTTCTTCCTGACCTTCCTGGGTATAGTTATCGAGTTGGTCTAGTAATTCATCTTGCGTTTGGGCAATTTCAATCCCCTCCGTTGCGCTTTGAGGGAATTTAGCGTTAGATAGACCCTCGGCTGCGGTTGCAGCAGATGAAACGGTTAAAGCAGCCCCGACAAACGCTGGACTTACCAACAATGTTTTCAAAAATAATTTCAGCATTTTCAGCTTTTCCTCACACCTTTAGACTGACTACAGAGTTTATAGCCTCACTCATTGCCTTATTATACACAGCTTTTTGGATTATTTTAGATAGATAACTTTAATTTCCTGTAGGAAAATTTTTTATTAGTTTTTCTAACAGTTCTTTTATGGTTTGGATGGGTGGTGTTATCTACCTGCTTCCAGGTTGGCTAAGCCAATAAGGGAGATGAAGTAACTATAGTGTAGCGTTAACTTTTAAAGTTGACAGGGTGAGGAGTCATAAAAATTTCGAGAGGTTAGGTTTAAAGCTCCTCTAAACTGCTGACATTCCTCATTTCTAGCCCTTTGCAAGCTCGCTTAATTAATCCAGTTAAAACTTTACCCGGCCCCACTTCTATGCCATCAGTCATCCCGACTTGGGGTAGAGTTAACATAATTTCACGCCAGCGCACTGTTCCAGTCATTTGCTTGATTAATCGGGATTTTAAGGCTGTTTTTGAAGTTGTCGGGGTAGGGTCAACATTGGAAAGAACGGGAATTTTGGCCTCGCTAAAGTCATAGGACTCTAACAATTCTTGAAATTTGACTGCGGCGGTCGCCATGAGAGGGGAATGGAAGGCCCCTGATACTTTGAGGGGAATGGCCCGTTTGGGTTTAACCTGAGAACACAATTGGTCAACGGCTTCGGGTGTACCGGAAATAACCACCTGTTGGTCACTATTATCATTAGCTAAAACCACATTATCCAAAGTAGCGATCGCCTCTTCCAATTTTTGACGATCAAACTTCATCAGAGCCACCATTTTGCCACCAGAGGCATTACTCATTAATTCAGCACGACGTTTCACTAATTGTAACCCTGTGGCAAACTGAAACGCGCCAGCAATATATAGAGCCGAATATTCCCCTAAGCTATGACCTGTCACTAAGTCCGGTAATTTGCCCTTTTCTACCAACAAGTCTCCTAAAATGCTTTCAATCACATAGAGACAAGGCTGAGTGTAGAGCGTATTCGATAGTTCTGTTTCATCCCCTTGACACTTCTCTAATACTGACCATCCCAAAATATCTTGTGCTTGTTCAAGGCGACTTTTGCCAATCTCACTTTTTGCTAAATCAACTCCCATTCCAACGACTTGTGACCCCTGTCCTGGAAATACCCACACTGTTTTCATTCTTATTAATTAATCATCATAAATGGTTTTCAAAACTCGGAAATTGTCTTTACCTTCCCCAACGAAAAATAGCGGCTCCCCAGGTCAACCCTGCTCCAAAGCCAGAGCTAGCAATCAAATCCCCTGGTTGGATTTTGTCCTGTTTTACAGCTTCATCAAGGGCAAGGGGAATAGAAGCGGCTGACGTATTACCATACTCATCTAAATTGGCAATTACTTTCTCAGAAGGAAGCTGTAAGCGTTTGGCTACAGCATCTATAATACGTCGGTTAGCCTGGTGTAAAATTAACCAATCGATGTCATCAGTGGTTAATTTTGCTCTGAACAAGGCTTTTTCAATTACTTCTGGTACCTTGGCAACCGCAAACCGATAGACTTCTCGTCCGTTCATGGCAATGGGTTGATATGTTCCTTGACTGATAGCAATACCATCTTTGAGAGCCTGAGAATTTCCCTGATAGGAAAGATTCAGAGAATCGTATTGTGTTCCATCACTGTACAATTCAAATGCTAACAAATGATCCTGATCCGCCACTGCTTCACAAACTACTGCCCCTGCACCATCTCCAAACAAAACACAAGTGGTGCGATCTGACCAATCAACCCAACGAGAAAGCACGTCTGCGCCAATGACCACAACTCGTTGATAAGTGCCTGTCCGAATAAACTGAGCAGCCGTCACCAAAGCAAAGACAAAACCCGAACAAGCTGCTGTCAAATCAAACGCTACTGCCCTTGATGCCCCTAAAAGAGCCTGTACCCTAGCGGCACTGCCGAATAAATCATCAGCCGTCGAAGTTGCCAAGACAATTAAATCGATATCCTCTGGGGTTAGTCCTGCCATTTTAATGGCTTTGGCGGCTGCCTGGGACGATAAATTGCTTAAGGAGACTTCTGCTGATGCCAAATGCCGTTTTTTAATCCCAGTGCGTGTTTGAATCCATTCATCAGACGTATCAACCAAATGACTCAAATGATCATTGGTCATCACCTGACTTGGTGCGGCTGAGCCACTGCCCGTTATTGCTATTCCTGCCCTTAATCCTTTCAATAAAATGTCCCCCTGATTGAGTCACAATCGTTAAGGTGAGAAGGTCTCTGTCTGAACAGATTTAATTGCCTGAGTCACCCTTTACCGTTATCGAAGGATCGACATTTTCCGGTGGAACGGTTTCTCCATAAGCTTGAATTCGCTCTAACACCTGATTATCAATGGCCTCTTTGGCTAGACGAATCGCATTAAAAATCGAAGGTGCTTGAGAGCTACCGTGACTAATAATGCAAACCCCGGCAACTCCGAATAACAACGCACCGCCATGCTCGGCATGATCAACCCGCTGTTTCAGTTTTTTGAGGTTAGGCTTAAGAATAGCTGTTCCTAGCAAACCTCGCCATCCTTGAGGTAATTCTTCGCGAATAATTTGTAATAAAATTTCACCAACCGCTTCAGCAAATTTTAACAGCACATTGCCGACAAACCCATCACAGACAATGACATCAAATCGTCCAGAGAGGACATCTCTGCCTTCAGCATTGCCAATAAAAGGGATGGTTTGGTTTGCTTCTAACAATTGATAGGTTTGCAGGGCGAGATCATCTCCTTTACTAGATTCTTCGCCAATGTTGAGTAATCCAACTTTGGGATCATCAACCCCCATGACATATTTACTGTAAATAGTCCCCATCAAAGCGAATTGTTCTAAATATTTGGGACGACAATCTACATTCGCTCCCACATCCAAAATAATTACGGATTTGCCAGCTAAGAGTGTGGGAAAAACAGCCCCAATTGCTGGTCGATCAATGCCTTTGAGACGACCCAACCTTAGGGTAGCGGCTCCCATAGCAGCCCCAGAGTGGCCAGCGGAAACCACTGCATCGGCTCGGTTTTTCTTAACTAAATCCATTGCCACATTAATGGAAGCTTTGGGTTTGCGCCGCAATTCGGTAATGCCTTCGTCCATAGCGATCGCCCCTTCAGCCTCGACAATTTCGAGATTAGAGGTATGGGTATGCTGTTGGAGGTAGGTTTGGATTTGTTGGCGATCGCCCACCAACAAAATATCTACGTCGAGTTCTTCGGACGCTCGGATCGCTCCTGCAACGATTTCATCGGGGGCATAATCTCCCCCCATAGCGTCTACTGCAATTCTTGCGCGAGTTGCTGCCATTGATCAAAGTGATAGAAGCCTTCAAGATTTTAACAGAAGCCCTGAAAAATTCTGAATTGGGAACTCAAAATTCTTCAATAGACTCAGCAAATAATGATAAAAGAGAAAAGACCTAAAGAGGTCAATGTGTTAATCAGATTATCGCATTATATCAGGAGGTTTTAAAATGCAAGAATTACTGGGGTTCGCTTTGGGGAGTTTTTTGGGGAATATCTTGGGGCAAAATTCTCCTTCTGTAGAACAAGTTCAATCTGTCGTTTGGCAGGAGGCAAAAGTGTTTGATGTTCCCACTCAACCTGATCCCGTTGTTGAGTCAATTGTGGCTGATTATCTCAAGCAATTGACGGCTCAAGGGGTGTCTCCTGAAGAACAGGGGGTGTGGATTCAGTCAGATTGGGCTTATTTAGGAGAGCATCAGTCCAAGATGCCCTTTTCTGCCGCTTCTTTAACAAAAATTGCCACATCTTTAGCCGCTTTGGAGACTTGGGGAACGGAGCATCGTTTTGAAACGCGCATTTATAGGGTGGGAACTCTCAACCAGGGGATTTTAGAGGGTGATCTGGTGATTCAGGGAAGTGATGATCCTCTATTTGTCTGGGAAGAAGCGATCGCCCTTGGCAATCAACTTAATCAATTGGGTATTGAGAAAGTAACTGGTAACTTAATTATTATTGATAATTTTTATATGAATTTCAAACCTAATTCCCAAACCTCTGGGGAATTATTAAAATTGGCTCTTAATTCGAGCCGTTGGACTCCTTTAATTGAGCAACAATATCGACAATTCCCCCCAAATACCCCTCGTCCTCAAATTACTATTGACGGTAATGTCCAAGTTCAAAAAACTTTGTCTGAGAAGGCTAAATTAATGGTTCGCCATCAATCTTTAACGGTGGCAGAACTCCTGAAACAAATGAATTTGTATAGTAATAATGCGATGGCAGAAATGTTCGCTCAAGCTGTTGGTGGAGCCGATAAAGTAGCTGAAATTGTGACTAAAACATCTAAAATAGACTCTAATGAAGTGCAGTTAATTAATGGGTCAGGATTGGGGGTTGAAAATCGTATTTCTCCTAGAGCATCAGTAGAAATGTTGCAGATTATGGAAGAAAAATTAAAGGATAATCCTCTAAGTGTGGCTGATTTATTTCCCATGGGAGGAAGAGATAAAAGTGGAACTGTACAATGGCGTAATCTGCCCAATGGCGTGGCAGTGAAAACAGGAACCCTTGCTCAAGTGAGTGCCTTAGCGGGGGTAATTCCTACAAAAGAGCGGGGCCAAGTCTGGTTTGCCATTATTAATCATGGCTCGAATATTGATAAATTTCGTCAAGAACAAGATCAATTGTTACAAAGATTAGCTCAACATTGGCAAGTCATGCCCGTCGTTTCTCCAGTCACAAACACAGAGCAAGTTAAGTTAGGAGATCCTCAGCGTAATATTACCACTGAAAAAAAGCAAAATTAATCTATAGCATTTCCCATGCTCATGAGGTACACTAGCAGAGAACTATTGAATGCGATCGTTTAAACGATGAGACCTTACTCTGTAGACTTGAGAAACAAGATTGTAGAAATTTGGAAAAAGGAAAAAAGTTCCATCAGAAAAC
>JBCDDV010000155.1:0-6301 GCA_039180145.1 Cyanobacteria bacterium P01_G01_bin.49
GGAAATTTATCCAACCAAACAAGCACTAGCTAAGGCATTTTTAAAATCAGTTGAAAATATCAATAAAAAAAACTTATATTTAGCAATTTCTAAAATTATTCTCCAGCAAATTAACGAATTATACGATAATTTGTCAATTAAAGATAACAATAAACCCCAAGCCAACTTATCAACTGACAGCACTCAAATTATTTCAATCAATGCCAATCAAAACGACCATAATAAACAAGTAACCTCAGTATCCGCTTTTGAAACTGCTGTGATTGATATTAACTTAAATGCAATGGTCACCGAGTCGAAACAGATAGAGGAAGCGGCTCCCTCCCCTGAAAAAACCTATGATATTTTTGAATTACGCCTGGAAATAATGCAATACACCAATCCATTGAGGGCTAAAATATTACTATTCTCCTTACTATTTCATACTTGGGATCGCAGTGGACAAGATTGGTCAGTTCTCAGAAGTTATACCCTAGACGATTTGCTAGAACAAACTATTCAAAGTGGCCAATCCATTACTGATATTGAAGCCAAACTTCATCGCGCAGCTAAATCTCTCAACCAACCACATGATCATTTACAAGCAGTCAGTACCATTGTCGAAACCATCAAACCCTTTATTTAGATATATTTTAATTTAGTAATATCTGCCTATGGAAGCCCATGAACTTATCGAGCGTTATGCAGCAGGAGAAACCCTTTTTAGCGGGTTAAAACTGCCAAGAATTGACTTAATGAGTGCAGATCTAATTGGCATTAACCTCAACGAAGCAGATTTAAGCGGAGCAAATCTACTTTTTGCCTATTTTAACCGAGCAAATCTAACTCAAGCTAATTTAGTTGGGGCTAATTTAAGTGGTGCTAATTTTAGTCAAGCAGATCTAAGTGGAGCAGATTTGCGTAATGCCACCTTACACGGCACAATTCTACAAGGCACAAATCTTCGAGACACAGACATTACCCTCGCTAATTTTTTAGATGTGAATCTGATCTCTGCTGATTTACGAGGAGCAGACTTAAGTGGCGCAACCTTAACCGGATCTTGTTTGAGAGGGGCAAATATGCGTCAAGAAAAAAAAAGTCACTATACAAATCTTCAAGGAGCCAATTTGTCCAAGGCAGACTTTCAAGGGGCAAATATGAAGGGGGTTGATTTTAGTCGGGCTAACTTAAGTGGCGCAAATCTTCCAGAAGTTAACTTGCGGGATGCAGATTTACGCAAAGCCGACTTAACTAATGCCAATCTTAGAGGCGCATTTCTCACCAATGCTAAATTAACCGGAGCCAAATTAACTGGAGCTAATCTCACCAATGCTAACCTAGTTAGGGCTGAACTTTCCCAAGCAGAATTGGCCAATGTCATGGCGAAAGGTGCAGTGATGACCCATGCTGTGTTGAATCGTGCCAACCTCAATCAAGCTAATTTAAGTCTGACACGCATGAATCATGTCGATTTGAGCCGTGCTAATTTATCTAGTGCTGATCTGAGTGATGCAGATTTAGTGGAAGCTTTTTTTGCTAGGGCGAATCTCGTGGGAGCTAATCTGACTAATGCTAATCTAACCAGGGCAGAATTAATGAGTGCTGATTTATCTAGGGTAATTCTGCATGGTGCTACGATGCCAGATGGAAAGGTGCATCGCTAGGTTAGTGTTGAGGAATAATAATAGCTGTATTTTCTTAAATTGAGACACAAGAACTCAGTATGTCTGAATTACACTGGCAAAAACTTGATTGTAAAAATCAACCAACAGGTGGGTTAGGAGCATGGCGTGCTAAAGTTCCTGGTGGTTGGTTAGTGGCGATTCGCTGTGGTGGTGGTGAAGGGGGTGGGGTAACATTCTATCCGGATTCACAGCATAAGTGGGATGGTGGTTCCTTGCCTTAGAAAAACTTTGAAGTGTCATTAGAATACCATAAAGCATTATGAGGATTAGATAACCATGAAATTCCAAGAAATTATTGACCAATTAGGTTCTTTGGTTAGTAACCATAGTTTAGCGACTGATAAGGATAATAACCCAGAGATTACAGGAGTAGCTGCGGTAAGTGACGCGGTAGCAGGAACCTTAAGTTACATTGAAGGGCCAAAGTTTGCTTCTATGGTGGAAAAAACGGCTGCTAACGCTTTAATTTTGCCTTGTGATGAGACATTGCAACAAACTGCCACACAAAAAGGGATTGCCTGGTTAACAACGCCAGAACCTCGTTTAACCTTTGCTCACGTCATTAAACTATTTTATCGTCCGTTTCAGCCATCTCCTGGCATTGATCCCACTGCGGTGATTGATCCCTCAGCAAAGATTGGACAAGATGTATTTATTGGGCCTCATGTGATTATTCAACAGGGAGTAACCCTTGGCGATCGCCTGTCTCTTCATGGCAATGTGGTTATTTATCCTGAAGTAACTATAGGCGATCGCACGATTCTTTATGCTAACTGTACCATTCACGAACGGACGCAAATTGGCTCTAACTGTGTAATTCATAGCGGGGCAGTGGTTGGGGCTGAAGGGTTTGGCTTTGTACCGACTCCCGATGGTTGGTTTAAAATGGAGCAGTCGGGTTATGTGATCCTTGAAGATGGGGTCGAAATTGGCTGTAATAGTGCGGTTGATCGACCAGCAGTAGGAACCACCCGCATTAGACGTAACACTAAACTTGATAATTTAGTCCATATTGCCCACAATTGCCAAATTGATGAAAATTGTGTCATGGCAGCCCAAGTTGGCTTAGCAGGGGGGGTAACGGTAGGAAAACGGGTTATATTAGCAGGACAAGTCGGTGTGGCTAATCAAGCGAAGATTGGAGATGGGGCGATCGCTACTGCCCAAACTGGCATTCCTAATGATATTGCTGCTGGTGAAATTGTCTCTAGTAGTCCAGCCGTTCCTAATAAGTTATATTTAAAAGTATCTGCGATTTATAAACGTCTGCCTGAGATGTATCAAACTTTAAAACGGCTACAAAAGAAACTAGAACAGTAAGAATAGTACATAAATTTAACGTGATGAAAACGCAAGCAAAAATATTAGAGCAGAAGGCATGAGACAGTTATCAGTCTTGGGAACCAGGACTGCTGCTGAAGGAGGGGAAGTAAGAGCTAAAGGTGGGCGCAAGTCTGTTTTTCGTCATTTCCCTGTGAGTTCAGAAGCCCACACTAAGCTACGCTTTAGTGTGGGTAGTTCACAGAATTTCTAATTCTTCTTCAGGGTTGTTTATTTCTTCTAAAGTTTGCCATCCAGGTTGCCACAAGGAACGGTCTTTGAACTGTTGAGCATTTATCCAAAAGCGTACAGTGGCATCACACGAAGCGACCATTTCAGCAAATACCCATCGTCCTTGATTTTTACGGTTAATAACCTGGAAATGTCGCCATCCCCAAGTCTTTTGCTTAGCTGTCCATTTTGATCCCAATAAGTGAGGAAATTTTTGTTTTTTGGCCATCATTATCCGTAACGAGACGAGAGAAATAACCTAAAAAATTAATAATCATGGTGGGGATGTTTGATTTGATAAATAAGTCTTTTTAAGATCATTTTCGAGAAACTTATCAATTTTATTGAGCGTTTCTTATCCGTTTCACCATCATGCCCATCCCACCAATGGCTACCAACGCTAGCAGTCCTTTTCCTGAAGAAGGTTCATCAACCGAACGGAATGCTAACCAACCAGCCGTACTTAAACCACCACTACCATCCTGAATAAATTCATCAATAAATTCTCCGCTCTGTCCATCGTAACGCAATACTGTATTGTCATCTCGAACGCTTACATAGAGATTTCCGTCGGGGCCAAAAATCGGCTGAACTGGGCCACCGTTTAATCTACCATCTAAGTTATTAATAAATATATCGATTAATTCTCCCGTTTTTCCGTCATGGCGAGTAATTGTTCTTTTCAAGAAAACCGGATCACTATTACTCGTAAAATTAGCCACGTAGAGATTTCCATCAGGCCCGAAGGTTATTCCCCCTGGCCCATCTAATTCTAAACCAGAGGCAAAAATATCCAAAAATTCGCCTGTCTGCCCATCGTAGCGTAGAATTTCGTTGGTAAAGGTACTACTCACATAAAAGTTACCATCCTCACCAAATCTAACGCCAAACGGAGCATCTATCCCTCCACTATTTTCCGTGACAAATTCGTCTATCAATTCTCCGCTTTGTCCGTCGTAACGAAGAACTTGATCAGTTCCTGTACTACTCACATAAAGATTTCCGTCGGGGCCAAAGGTCAAATCCTGTGGAAGAAAGAGTCCTCCACTTCCAGAGGAGACAAAATCATCAATAAATGCTCCAGTTGTTCCGTCATACCGTAAGATACTATGATTGAAAATACTGATCAGATACAAATTACGATCTTCACCAAAGGTAATAGCAACCGGGCCATTAAGTCCCCCACTACTAGAAGGAATAAAATCATCAATGAAGTTACCCTTTAATCCGTTATAACGTAACACTGAATTAGTATTAAAACTCCCTACTAATAAATCGGCAGCCTTAGCTGGCAACGCCCACAAATTGCTGCCCACGATGGTAGATAAAATCAGACTCATCGATAAGGTTTTTTTGTCCATTTCATTTGTTTATGCCTCAAACTCTCAATCTTGAGCCTGATTGTAAACAATTAATTTAGGTCTTGTCACTTTAAAGTTATAAATCCCTATGTTCAACCTCATTTACTTAACCCGAACTCAGGTTAAATAACAGCGAAAATTGAGGGAATAAAGAACTGTAAGTAAACAGTTTCTTATTCCCTACGCACCTTCAAGGGGGATTTATTGTTGATCAGTATAAAAAAAGTTAGATACGTAACGAAAAATGTCCTTAATCTTCGTCCCAGGCTTCAACAACTAAGACTTCAATAACAGGATCTTGCATGGTAAAGCCAAATTCTGAAAGTTCTCTTTTCCAATAGGCCCAGTCATCGCCATAGAGTAGAGCTAGCTTCCAAATACTATCATTTGGTTGCAGGACTTTCGACTCTACTAACGAAGCGATTTTGCGCTGAAACTTCATCATAGGATGAGCGACTTGTTTAGTCATAGACTCAATAACTTGCGTTTACTAAATTGTACAAATGCTCTTTTGAGCTATACTTCCCTTGATATAGTTATTCGTTATCAGTTTGTGGATATCTATCTTAGCGGATGTGATTGAGAAGTATCTTCGCTTTTCTATTTTTACCTGATTTACCTAACTTATGCAAGTCTTTTGGCCTCCTAGTACGGAAATCACTACCTAAAAGTGAGTCCCAACCTTAAGGGAGGCTTTTTCATTTATGTCTGATATTCTGACGCAACAATCATAGAGCCAATTCCCTGATTGGTAAAGATTTCGAGTAATATAGAGTGGGGAATGCGACCATCAATAATGTGTGCTGCCCGAACGCCTTGGGCTAGCGATCGCACACAACAATTCACTTTAGGAATCATCCCACCAGCAACAATACCTTGACCGATCAAGTCTCTTGCTTGTCTGATATCTAATTTTGTTAACAACGTCGAAGGATCTTGATAGTTTTGCAGAATACCAGGGGTATCGGTCAAAAGAATTAATTTTTCGGCCCCTAAAGCAGCCGCTATTTCTCCAGCAAAGGTATCAGCATTGATGTTGTAAGCTTGTCCCATCTCATCAGCAGCAACGCTGGAAATCACCGGAATATAACCGTTATTAACTAAGCAGTGAACGATCTTTGCATTAACTTTACTCACTTCTCCAACAAAACCAATGCCTTCTTGGTCAACACGACGGGCCTTAACTAAGTTACCATCCTTGCCACAAAGTCCCACCCCTTGGCCCCCTGATTGATTAATCAAAGAAACTAAGGCTTTATTGACACGACCGACTAAGACCATTTCCACAACATCCATTGTCGGTGCATCAGTTACTCGTAAACCGTCTTTAAATTGGGGTTCGATACCAAGTTTCCCCAGCCAAGTATTAATTTCTGGGCCGCCACCATGAACCACCACTGGCCTTACTCCAACACAAGCTAGAAAGATAATATCTCGAATGACTTTATCTTTGAGGGAACTATCTTTCATGGCAGCCCCTCCATATTTGATAACAACAGTACGTCCTGCAAATTGTTGAATATAAGGAAGGGCTTCACTTAGGACACGAACACGAGTTGCATCGGCTTTTTGAATATATTCAGTTTCACTGCTCATAAATGAATCAATAATGTCTTAAAAGGTTAAATTGACAATTTAAACGGGTGGTTGATTTCGCTTTTCAATTCTAGCGAATTCAGGAGGTTGGGGAAAGGCAAATTCTACTGATGTTGGAAGCAGCTA
>JBCDDV010000156.1:0-6292 GCA_039180145.1 Cyanobacteria bacterium P01_G01_bin.49
AGGTTTATCTGAAGTTCCTCTAATAACATTAATCATGCGTTATTCTCCTTGATTTTATTTGCCTGTATAAATACAGATTATACAATTGATAATTTCGTACTATGTATAATAAATAAAATACTACCTAGCTATAATTGTGTCTAAAAAAATTAGATAACTTAAGGCGATACTTTTAAAAGCTACTAGCTTTAGCTATCGGTCGGGTAAAGGCAGCCATCCTATTTGGATTCGCCTATTATTATATTATAAGCGATCGCCTTTTATACAATAAGCGATCGCTTCTATTTTTTTGCAACTATTTCACTAAGAATCAAACAACATTATTGACTTTTTTTTCTGAAGACAGAGGACAAGACACAGACTTAATTCCTGACCAATCAGTAAAGGTATTATCATCTTCATAATGTCGGGGAGTTGCCAACATCAAACGCCAAACTTTTTTTGCATCTAGTAAATTGAAACGATCTCCATATTGAGTCTTTAAGAGTTCTTGAAGCATCGGATAATAATCAGAATTCATTCCTGGGAAAATGTGATGTTCCGTATGGTAAGAAAAGTTCAAGTGTAATAGATCGAATAGCTTAGGAACTTTCAAAGATACACTATTAATCAGCGGATCATTAATGCTGGTCATGCAACACAACATATGATTAGTGTAGATATAAAACATCACACCACTATAGCCAATCCAAATAGGAAGAAAATAGCTAAGTAGTAGTTTAATCGGATTAAATTCTAGATAGACTAAAAGGCTTAAATGGAGTCCTAATATTATCAAGAACTCTTTAGCGATCGCTTTGCGTTCTTTGGTGGTTACCTGAAAAGCAGCAGGAGGATATTGAGCCAAACCATCATTAAAAAATAGCACTGACGTTAGGTTACGAAATGTGTGAACTCCCCAAGCATTAGCCATGCCAACAATCAAAAAAAATGGATGCACTTCTGCTGAAGGAACAAAGAGATTTTGAATCCATTTTCCCCAATTTTTGGGTTGTTCACCTAAATAGTTTCTATCAGGATCGTGCAAAGAATTCGTTTTATTGTGATGTTCTCGATTATGAACCGCTTTCCACAATGTGGGAGGCATCCAGAATATTCCTAATCCTAATAAGCTAATAATCCTCCTCAATAACGGATTTTTGAGGGTATTACTATGCAATAAATCATGACTACTAAACAGTAAAACGATAACACTATTTCCCATGATTAAAGTAATCGGAAAATAAAGCCATAAAAAATACCATTGCCATTGATCTAAGTGATTAGCAATGCCCCAACCTAGAACTAAAATTGCTAAATTAATTAATAGAATCCATAATTTATTGCGGTTGGGAAGAAAAGCTTCTGAAGGGAGTAAGGGTCGCAGTTTTTTGACGTAGTCTGCCTGAGGAATCCATGTTTGACTATCAACAGCATTGAGCATAAAGTTGTTAAATTTTTCTAAATGTTAATTGGGACTTAGATCCTTGTTTTAGACGGAATCTCTGGCTCTCTTATCAGTATTCACGCAGATTGTCAGGCAGTCAATACATTTACCACTGATCATTTAGCATTTGTTATTTGGGTTTCCCTGTTTTACGAATATAAGATCTATAATATCGAGAAATCGAAAGGTGTGAGGAGATTTATGGCCGTTCAATTACGACAAGCACTGCAGGTAGGAACATACATCATCAGTCAGCGTTTAAGTGGTCGTCAACGCTTTCCCCTTGTGTTGATGTTAGAACCCCTATTTCGTTGTAATTTAGCTTGTTCAGGCTGCGGAAAAATTCAGCATCCCCCTGATATTTTAATGCGAAATCTTACTCCAGAAGAATGCTTCACTGCCGTTGAAGAATGCGGCGCACCAGTTGTGTCTATTCCTGGGGGAGAACCTTTACTTCATCCTCAAATTGATGAAATTGTTCAAGGGTTAGTCCAACGCAGAAAATTTGTTTATCTTTGTACCAATGCCATTCTCCTAGAAAAAAGTTTAGATAAATTTGAACCTTCTCCTTATTTAACCTTTAGTGTTCATCTTGATGGTTTACGAGAACATCACGATAAATGCGTTGATCGTCAAGGAATTTTTGATAAGGCAATTTCGGCTATTAAAGCAGCCAAAGCAAAAGGATTTCGCGTCACCACCAATACAACGGTTTTTGAAGGAACTGACCCCAAAGAAATGCAGGAATTCTTTGATTTTCTAGAAACCTTAGAAACTGATGGGATGATGATTTCTCCTGGTTATAGTTATGAATGGGCCCCCAATCAGGAAAATTTCTTAAAACGAGAACAAACCAAAGCCTTATTCCGAGAAATTTTGATGCCTTGGAAATTAGGTAAAAAACGCTGGAATTTTAATCATAATCCGCTCTTCTTAGATTTTCTTTTAGGCGAAAAAGACTACGAATGTACTCCCTGGGGAAGTCCTAGCTACAGTGTTCTGGGTTGGCAAAAACCCTGTTATCTACTCAATGAAGGACATTACAAAACCTTTCAAGAGTTGTTAGAAGAAACTAATTGGGACAATTATGGTCGTAAAAGTGGAAATCCCCAATGTGCTGACTGTATGGTACATTGCGGCTATGAACCAACAGCAGCCGTTGATGCAATGAATCCGGCTAATATGGGACGCGCTTTGGGTAGTATTCTCAGTGCCTGATTAGCATTATTTAAGATCTTACTTCCTTCAAAAGAGACGAACGTATGTTTGTCTCTTTTTGTGTTTAAGCGATCGCCTTCTTGACGATAATTGCTCTATCGCATTTTGCATTAAGCGCATAAATAATTTGCATTTTTTGCATGTTGCTTAAATTTAAGTATCTTAAGATACAAAAAAAGCATCACACCTATGAAGATTATAAATAGATTAAGCGGAGTTTAAATAATATTTGCTTAGCTTTTAGTGATTTATTAGGTGTGAGGTTTAAACTCTTATCATGAACCAATGGAAACTCTTATTCTGCTTTTCCTGTGCGACCCTGACAACCCTATTAGCAACGGTTGCTAAGGGAGTAGACACATCAATTTTTGATGAGACAAGCTTATCAAAAAGTCCCAAAACAACAACAGAATTATTGACAGAATTGCCCCCCAGTTTACCTCAAATACCAACTAACCAATTTAAACCCCGTCTTCGCCACAAAACCTTTAGTACAACTCCTCAGTCGATGAATCAAGTCACCAACGTTTCGGAGTTACAGGACATTTCCCCCACAGCTTGGGCCTATGAAGCGTTAAGGAGTTTAGTAGAACGTTATGGATGTATTGTCGGATATCCAGACCGTACTTTTCGGGGAGAACGCAGCTTAACTCGTTGGGAATTTGCGGCTGGATTAAATGCTTGTTTAAACACCATTGAGCGTCTTCTGCAAGAAAATGTTGCAGTTTTAAGGGAAGATATCGAAAAATTGAAGCGACTGGCCCAAGAATTTGAACAAGAACTGGTTGCATTGGGAGCAAGGATTAGCAACTTAGAAAAACGAACAGCTTATCTAGAAGACCATCAATTTTCTACTACGACAAAGTTAAAAGGCGATATTGTTTTTAATTTAGCAGAAGCCTTTGGAGAAGATATTAATAACGGAACAGGAAACAGAGAATTAGACGCACAAACCGTTTTTACCAGTAAAATGCGTCTCCAATTAGTAACCAGTTTTTCAGGGGAAGATCAACTGATTACCCGTTTAACGTCTGGCAGTATTGGCAACTCTTTTCAAAATGAAATTGGAGACTTTGAAGGACGTTTTTCGTTTGATTTACCCCTAGACAATAATGACGTTATTATTGACCGTTTACACTATTATTTTCCGGTAGGAGATAACTTAAAAATTTATGCCATGGCTAGTCTTGCTGGACATCACTTTTATGCTGATACCTTCAACTCGGGATTAGAAGCAGGGGGGGGTGGCGGCGGAGCCTTATCTCGTTTTGGAGAACGGAATCCACTCTATCGTCTGGGTTTAGGGGGTAGGGGACTCGCCTTTACCTACGAATTAAATGATACCTTTAGAGTGGCAGGAGGGTATATGGCCCGCAACGGCAACGAACCAGACTTAGGCCGGGGATTATTTAACGGGAACTATTCCGCCTTTGGACAATTAGAAATTCAACCCACTGACACCCTCAAATTTGGTTTTAGTTATCTTAATGGTTATGACCCAAATATTGCCCCCAATGCCAGAACAGGTCAACCGAATCAGCTTTTTCTGTTTGGAGCAACAGGAACCCTACCAGGGAATTTCCAACTTGCTAACCTTGGAGTTCCCAATCGACCCATCCTGAGTAATTCCTATGGTGTTCAAGGACAATGGGACGCACTTCCTGAATTAAGTATTCGTGCTTGGGGAGGCTATACTACAGGCAGATTAATTGGGTTAGGCACGGCCGAAGTTTGGAATTATGCTTTGATTTTGGCCTTTCCCGACTTAGGCAAAGAAGGGAGTATGGGAGCCATTATTGTCGGCGCAGAACCCTACATGGGAGGACTCAATATTCCTAACCGTCCCGCAAATTTTACCAATGATACTCCTTTCCATGTTGAAGTTTCTTACAAGTATCAGATTAACGATTATATTTCCTTGACCCCTGGATTTATCGTCTTAACTGCTCCTAACCAAGATTCAAGCAACAACGATACGGTCGTTATCGGTGCATTCAGAACGAACTTTCAATTCTAAATAACTGTGCAGAGGAGGAAGTAATGGAAGTAGGGGAAGACAATGAACAATCAACAGAACTCCCCAATTCCTTAAACCGAACTGAGGTTCAATAGATAACTTTCTTAACCGAGCAGTATTGAGTCCCCTCTGTCATGTAAAATGAATTTTGACTTTCTAAGCTCTTAAAGCCTTTCATGATTTCTAGTAATGATTTTCGGAGTGGTGTCACCATTGAATTAGATGGTTCAGTGTGGCGCGTGGTGGAATTTCTGCATGTCAAACCCGGTAAGGGTTCGGCTTTTGTGCGGACAAAACTCAAAAATGCCCAAACTGGAAGCGTGGTTGAACGAACATTTCGAGCAGGGGAAACCGTTCCCCAAGCCAACCTGGAAAAGCGCACCATGCAACATACCTATAAAGAAGGGGAACAATACGTCTTTATGGATATGAAAACCTTTGAAGAAGCAAGTCTCAGTCCTGAGCAAATGGGAACGGCTGTGAATTATATCAAAGAAGAAATGGAGGCAGATGTTCTTTTTTGGAATGATCAAGTGTTAGAAGTTCAACTTCCTACATCAGTAATTTTAGAGGTAACTGATACCGATCCAGGGGTTAAAGGAGATACGGCAACCGGAGGGACTAAACCCGCTATTGTGGAAACAGGCGCACAAGTGATGGTTCCATTATTTATTTCCATTGGGGAAAAAATCAAAGTCGATACCCGCGATGGTTCCTATTTAGGACGGGAAACCTAACCAGTTAATGTTAATGTTGAAATCGGTTGTCTACATCGAGACAACCTGTTTTTGACCGTATTATGGGATGGATAATTTGTGTCAATTAATTTTAATGAACTACGAGAATTATTAGGAGCGATCGCTCAAACTGATATTGCAGAAGTTACCTTAAAAACAGATACCTTTGAGTTGAAAGTTCGTCGAGGAGGGACAACCACATCCATATCTTCTCCCCCAACTTTATCAGAAGCCGTCGTCCCTACATCCCCTGCATCTGCAACTACGCCAAGTCCACCACCAGACATAACCCCAACTTCTACCCCAACGCCTGTGGAAAAAAAATGGGTTCCAATTACATCACCTATGGTAGGGACATTCTACCGTGCTTCAGCACCCGATGAATCTCCTTTTGTTGAAGTAGGCGATCGCATTAGTAATAACCAAACAGTTTGTATTATCGAAGCGATGAAGTTGATGAATGAAATTGAAGCAGAAACCGCTGGAGAAGTCATGGAAATTGTGGTCGCTAATGGAGAACCAGTAGAATATGGTCAAACTTTAATGTGGGTTAATCCTGGTTAAACTGTTCATCATTTAACTTGGTACTTGAGACTGCCGAAGAGCGCGGAGATGAAAGCTTCGGAGAAGCAGTTTGAGTGTTTATTTGTATCGAAACCTAAAATACCCAGTTTAAATGCACAATAGGTTAGTTTTAATTATTTATAATACCTCGATAAGTTCAACACGAATCAAGGAAATCAGATGAAACTTACTCTCTACATCTTCTAGACAAGCTTTGGATAATAATGAGTTAGTAAAGAAGCTCTAGATCAACTTGTCATTTCATTGATCATTTAGCATTTGCGGTGCGACCCAAGCGTCTTCGTAAGCGGAGGCAGAACCCCGAATTAC
>JBCDDV010000157.1:0-6277 GCA_039180145.1 Cyanobacteria bacterium P01_G01_bin.49
AGGATTTAATTGACGACTTTTTGACCAATTGAGAATGGTTTCATAAAACGGAAAGGGAAATAAAGCGTGCCAATAGTTATCTGTTTGTCTAAGTTGCTGCCATTCTTTTTGATCTTCAGGATTATCTTTGCTCTGGAGATCCCAAACTTGATTGATACCGAGAAGATGTTTCTTTTGAACTAACTTTAACAAGGCATCTGTAAACCCTTCATTAACAGTTAATTTTTGGCGATCGCCAATTTCTGCTCTAAATAAATTAACCGCATCTTCATCTTGCCCCAAACGATACAATTCTTGAAACATGGCCGAACCTGCTGGGGGAAGGGGCCGAGTTGTTGGTTTATCGACTGTTGGAAAGACTTGACGCACATTATTAAAGTTGCCCACGTTCCAACCCAACTGAACGGCAGATCGCCAAGCATAGTAAGATTGGGGATGACGAGCGACGACGTGTTCAAACGCTGACTGAGCATCTTGGCCGCGCCCCAACTGTTGGGCCCATTTGCCTACCCAAAAGGCGGCTTTGGGCGCGATAGGACTGTCTGGGTTATTGGCGGGAATGGGTTGAGTCCATGTCCATGCTTGTTTTAAATCTCCTTTGGCAGCGGCCCGTTGTGCCACTTGCCAACGATACTCAGCCGCCGCGTCAGATTTGGGATACTCAGAAAGTAGGGCTTTACGAATTTTGGTTGCTTCTGCTTTGCGGTTGAGTTTATCGAGCAATGTTGCCTTATCTAAGAGAGCTTCTGGGGCTTGTTCGGGGAATTTTTGAATAATTTGATTAAGATAGCTGATGGACGTTTCTGAGGGGGATAATTGGGCAAGTCGTCGTAGGGCGATCGCCGTTTCTGGCGCGTCAGGAAAGCCAAGCATAAGTTGTCGATAAGCAGCAATAACCACTTCTTTGTTGTCTCTCCCTTCAGGTTGTACCTGTTGTCCTCTAGCAATACGATAAAAGTTTTGAGGGGTTTTGGGGGCTTTTTTGTAAGCTTGGGCCGCTTGAGCATGTTCGTTGGTTTCCCAATAACCATCAGCAATAATTTGCCAATCTTCAGGGGTTAATTCATCTGAATATTCTGCCACCAAGCGATCGCGGATAATGCTGGTGCCTGTCTCATTAGCATTGTATCGAGCTAAGAGTCTCAATAATTTGAGTTGACTGGGGTTTTCCTTTAAACGTTTATGAATAACACTTTGAATACTAGGATGTTGGGGAAATTTTTCGATCCCTTGATCCCAATATTGAGGGTTAGATTTTCCTAATTGATAAAATGCTTCTGCTGATGCTAAGGAGTCTGGATAAGTTTCGATGAGTTCTTGCCAGGTTTCTTGCGCTTTTTGGGTTTCATTAGTTAATTCGTAACCCCGGCCTCGTTTCAAGAAAACATAGGGTGCGAGTGCCGGATACTCATTTTCTAGTCCTTCTAGCTGTCTTAAAGCTGATCCCCCTTCGTACTTGGCGATAAAATCATTGGCTAATAAATAGCGGGCGCGACTTCTGTCTAACGAGAGGGTTTCAGCAGTAGCAATTTCTTGAAGTTTTTGACCCCGTTGTTCGGGAGATAGTTCTGCTAGAGGGAAAACAGCCGAGGGCTTATTAACATCTTCTTGCAAGGCCGCTTCAATTTTGGCTTGTTGTCGTTGCTCCATCCATTCTACAACTTTGGGAGTTAATAGAATTGTGCCAATCGTACCGAATAATAAGACACATGAAACAATGAAAAGGGGGCGTTTATTTTTGAGTGGCTTAAGCATTCCATTCCTTGAACAACGGTTAAGGATCTATTATTAACGCTTTCGGGTCTATTTGGGTACGCTTGGGTATAGTCTATCAATTTCTTGTTGTTGCAGTTGCCGTTGCTCGATTAAAGGATCTTGCTGATTCAAGGTTTCAATGCGGTCTAGATACTCCCCGCAGTTAGGGTTAGGGGGTGGAGGTGGTGTGGTAATTGTGCGCTCTAAACAAGCCCTTTGGGTGCGGTCACGATGGAAATTTTGGATAATTTTTTCAGGCGTTTGAAAATATAATTGTCGATTGTATCGCATATTTTCGCGATGAATTTCCGCGTCACAATTAACTGCACCAGGGGCACATTCTCGTGGTGGTACAGAAATATTCGGCCCCACATTAGTTTGAGCGTTGGTTCTGATTGGGATAATCATGGTAACACTGAGCAGGGAAAAGGTGACAAGAGCAAGATGATTTTTCATGGCCATTGACTCATTGCATCAATTTTCTCGGAAAAGATTTAAGAATTATTAGTAATTCTAGATACTTCGATCATAGCGAATTTATGCCCACAAAAAATACTTTTTTGTCGATTTTAAGTCAGTTAATCTTGACGAATTTTTATTAACCAGTAAGAAGTCTTAAACCCTGATTAGATCCTTGAGAAAAATAATAACTCCTAACTCCTAACTTCTAACCCCGAACTCACGTTGGCAATATTGGGATGATTGTTGACGGAAGCGGTAGGACATAGTTAAAATCAAGATCGCTCATAATATTTACAAAAGTTCACGTTAAGTTAATATTTTGATACAATGCCTCTGTGACAACGCTCATGTTGAACCGATCCTTCCCTTTGAAGGAAATGCAAATTTTTTCACAATAATCTGAAGCATCCAAACAATTACTTTCGCACCTGCAAAACTTATGGTTCAAGCTAGACCGAATTTAAAATCACCGTCAGGGAGTCCACAAACACCCTCCCCTTCAAAATCAGAGCAAATTCTCCAATTCAACCATTTGGAAAAGTACCGCACCTCAGAGTGGTACACTGGTCAAGGAGAAATTGCTGCCAGTGAAGACAGCCGCTCCTTTGAAATCTCTGCCAGCTATACGCTCAAAGCAAAAGTTAAGTTAGTGAACGGGGTTTTTGATCCGGAAAATCATACCTTAGCCGACGTTTACAGTCATCGCGATCGCTGTGTCGCCATTGTTGATCAAACTGTAGATGAGCTTTATGGAGAGTCACTACGCCGCTACTTTGAATATCATGAAATTCCCTTGAAATTGCTAGCCTGTCGTGCCTGGGAATCTGACAAAACCCCTGAAACTGTGCATCGCTTGCTGCAATTTCTGGGGAAAGATGGTTGCGATGTTTCCCGTAACGAACCCGTCTTAGTTGTCGGAGGTGGAGTATTGAGTGATGTTGCTGGACTGGCCTGTGCGCTTCAGCATCGACGTACTCCTTATATTATGGTCGGGACAACAGTTGTCGCTGCCATCGATGCGGGGCCTTCTCCTCGTACCTGTACCAACGGAACACAGTTTAAAAATAGCATTGGTGCTTATCATCCTCCCGTACTCACCTTAGTAGATCGCAACTTTCTCCGTACCTTGGATAAGGGTCATATCCGTAACGGCATGGCAGAAATTATCAAAATGGCGATCACTGATGATTCAACCTTATTTGAGTTGATCGAAGAATATGGCCCTCGTTTGTTAGAAACTCATTTCGCTACCCTAGACGGAGATGAGAAACTAGCGGCGATCGCAGACGAAGTTATTTATCGAGCCTTATTTTCCTACATGAAGCATGAAGGGACAAATATGTTCGAGACTTACCAAGATCGTCCCCATGCTTATGGCCATACTTGGAGTCCTCGCTTTGAACCCGCTGCTAAGTTAATGCACGGTCATGCTGTCACCATTGGGATGGCCTTTGGTGCCAGTTTAGCGGTAGAAATGGGTTGGCTGAAACCAGAAGAACGCGATCGCATTGTCGCTTTATTTGGTTCTCTTGGCTTATCTGTCTATCACCCTATTTTGGAAAATATTGATTTGATGCTCGAAGGTCAAAAGAATATGCGGCGCAAACGGGGAGAAGGGGGTCTATGGGCCCCACTACCGAAGGGTATTGGTTCTTGTGATTATGCTCAAGAAGTATCATCAGGGTTACTACAAGCTGCCGTTGAACAGCACAAGCAATTATGTGTTTCCCTGCCTGATAGCGGAACAGGCAAGGAAATGTATCTCAGCGATCTGGGTTTGGAATAAGAGGAGTTGAAGATGAGTCAAACACTAACAACTCCACCAACGGCTAGACCCGTCACGCCTTTAGGCATTTTAGTACAGAAACTTGAAGAAGTTGTCAAGATGGCCGAAAAAGCGGAATTATCGGCTTCCTTGATGACTTCTCTGCGAGAGGTACAAGAATTGGCGGCTGGCATTGATCCCTACCTTGATCAATGTACCACCGAGGAATCTCCTGCTTTAGCTGCCTTGGCAGAGAAAACAGCCACAGAAGATTGGAGTCAACGGTTTTCTGATGGAGAAACGGTACGTCAGTTGGAACAGGAAATGCTTTCTGGCCATATTGAAGGACAAACCCTGAAGTTGCTTGTCCAGATGATGGGGGCGAAGCGTATTTTAGAAGTGGGGATGTTCACCGGATATTCAGCTTTAGCCATGGCAGAAGCTTTACCTGATGATGGTTACTTGGTTGCCTGTGAAGTTGATCAATATGTAGCAGACTTTGCTGGCGCTTGCTTCAAAGAATCTCCCCATGGCAGCAAAATTCGGGTGGAAGTTGCCCCTGCTGTGGAAACATTGCAAACCTTGGTAGATGCTCAAGACTCCTTTGATTTCGTGTTTATTGATGCTGATAAGAAGGAGTATATCGAGTATTTCCAACTGCTGTTAGAGGGGAAATTATTAAGATCTGGGGGAATTATCTGTGTTGATAATACCTTGCTCCAAGGACAACCCTATTTACCCCCAAAGCAACGCACTCCCAATGGGGAAGCGATCGCACAGTTTAACCGCTTTGTTGCCGATGATCCACGAGTAGAACAAGTTCTCCTGCCGTTGCGAGATGGTTTAACTATCATTCGACGCAAGTAGAGACAGGGGAAATTAGATAGAAGGCAATGGATATTTGTTCATTGCCTCTTTTTCCAAGTACCAAGTTTATGAATGGACGAATGATTGATTTACTAAAAACTATCGGCACTTTGGCTTTACTTTTAATTGCCTTTCCTTTTAATTTAACCCTTGTTTTAGCTTCCCTGTTAATTAGCTGGGTAACATTTCCCTTTCAGGAAAAGAAAGTGATTAAAAACCCCAAGAAGATCCTTTTAACTGGGGGGAAAATGACAAAATCCTTGCAACTCGCTCGTTCTTTTTACCAAGCAGGACATCAAGTTTTTTTAGTAGAAACTCATAAGTATTGGTTATCAGGTCACAGATTCTCTCAAGCTGTTAAAGGATTTTATACAGTACCAGCGCCAGAAAAAGATACGGCTGGTTATTATCAAGGATTACTCAATATTGTCCAAAAAGAAGGGATTGATGTTTTCATTCCTGTTTCCAGTCCTGTTGCGAGTTATTATGATTCTGTGGCAGGAACGTTACTTTCTCCTTTTTGTGAAATAATTCATTTTTCTCCTGACATGACTAAATTGTTAGATGATAAGTTTACATTGTGTGAGCAAGCACATTTATTCGGATTATCAGCACCGAAAGCATTTTTAATCACTGATCCCCAAGAAATTCTTGAGTTTGATTTCAAAACAGATCGCAGTCAATACCTCTTAAAAAGCATTCGTTATGATTCAGTTTCTCGCTTGGATATGACTAAATTGCCCTGTGAAGAGATGGAAAGTTACATAAAAGATTTACCCATTAGTAAGGAAAATCCTTGGGTAATGCAAGAATTTATTACTGGACAAGAATATTGTACCCATAGTACCGTTCGCCAAGGAAAAATAAGACTTCATTGCTGTTCTAGCTCTTCGCCTTTTCAGGTTAATTATGAACATATTGAGAAACCTGAAATATATGAATGGGTAGAAAAATTTGTCAAAGAATTGAACTTAACAGGGCAAATTTCTTTTGATTTTATTCAAGCCAAAGATGGAACAATTTATCCCATTGAATGCAATCCTCGAACCCATTCTGCTATTACCATGTTTTACAATCATTCAGGATTAGCTGATGCTTATCTTAAAGATGGCAATAAGGTAATCATGCCACTTTCTGGCAGTAAGCCTACCTATTGGCTTTATCATGAAATTTGGCGGTTAACTGAAGTCAGATCATTAGCAGATTTTCAAGCATGGTTACAGAAAATTATTAAGGGAACAGATGCCATTTTTCAACTCAATGATCCCCTGCCATTTTTAACTGTTCCTCATTGGCAAATAACATTATTATTGCTGGAAAATTTACGGAAACTAAAAGGATGGGTCAAGATTGATTTTAATATTGGCAAATTAGTAGAATTAGGAGGAGATTAGTCAAGGTGAGTTAGGAGTTAGGAGTTAGGAGTTA
>JBCDDV010000158.1:0-6264 GCA_039180145.1 Cyanobacteria bacterium P01_G01_bin.49
CAATAATTCCTGCTACTGCCCCAGCAGGAGATAATACCGTAAGGTAGCGCTCAGAAATTCTTTCTAACTTCTCGATAACCGCGACGAGAGGCGTTGTTTCCGTTACCGACACAATATCAGGTAAAGGGTAGGCCATATCTTGCAACGTTATTTTATCCCAAGCACTGCGTTCAATCTTTTGTAAATCTTGAACCTGAATTAACCCCCGATAACGTCCTTCTGAAGAAGCGAAGTAAACTGTAGGTTCGGACAATTCACTTAAAATATAATGCTGCGCAAATTCTGTGAGCGTTAAATGGGCATTAACGACTCGAAACTGGCGAGTCATCACCTCTCTAGCCACAATTTTTAAAAGACTTTGTTGTAATTCAGTGATGCGATTATAATTTTCAGCATTTCGTCGGACAAACCAACCAACAAACACTATCCATAATCCGCTTAAGGTTCCGGTCAACAGGATAATAAACAATCCGAAAGCAATGCCAAACCATCCTACCAGTTTACCGCTAGCTGCTGCCCAGCGAACTCCCGTAAAACGATCATCTTTGATTTTCCAAACAATTGCCTTCAAGACTTGTCCCCCATCTAAAGGCAGTCCTGGAATTAAATTAAAAATGCCCAAGACTAAGTTAATTCTGGCCACATCTGCCATCATGTAACCCAATAAACCCTTAAACAGAGGGGCATTTTCTGTCATATTAGGCAGAAAAGTAACAGTCCGAAACCAATAAGCGAGACTAAAAAATAAACCCGATAAACTAAAACTAACTAAGGGGCCAGCGATCGCCACCCAAAACGCTTCAGCCGGGGTTTCAGATTCCCGTTCAATGGCTGCCACACCACCAAACAAGAATAATGTAATTGAGTTTACCTTAATACCCTGAGCGCGAGCGACTAAACTATGACCTAATTCGTGCAGTAACACGGACCCAAAAAGCAATAACGCCATGATCAGACCTGCTAACCATCCTAACCATAACCAATTTCCTGCTAAGCTTTGAGTATTGATATCTTCAGCATTAACCAGGGTTACTAATCCCAGAATCAAAAACCAAGAGGGATCAAGATAAAGAGGAATTCCTAATAAAGAACCAATTTGCCATTTTTCGTCCATGATGTGGGAAGTTTGAGCATTAAATAATTTTAAACGTGGGTTGTCCAAAGTATCACGAAAGTTGAAAAATTAACGTTACTAAGTCCTCTTTTCCAAGGGAAATGCGATCGCCGTCCCGGAGACGATGACGATAACCTGGGGGTAATACCGTATGATTAATATAGGTTCCATTAGAACTCCCCACATCTTCAATATAAAAGATATTCCCTTCAACTCGAATATCAGCATGAAGTCGAGAGACAATATCCGAATGGGGAAAACCTGACACATCAATATCTGGAGAAAGATGTTCATTGGGTTTGCCAATATGAATAATCTCTAATCCTTGGGGCAATTGTAGGATGGTTTGAGTTTGTTGATGAAACAAAGTGGGGATTTGTCTTGGCCCTTGAATCGGAGAATTTTTTTGAGTCTCGACAAGGTTAGGAGGTGTCGTCAGTGGTTGACTGGCTGTTACCTCAGTTTCATCCCATGAACCATCAAAAGGAGATTGAACACCACATTGCCCACAAAAGGTAGCATTTGACAGTAAAACCGCCCCACAATTGCGACAGTTGGCTTGTTGGGGTAGAGAGGTAAAGCAAGCTTCACATTGGATAGCACCTTCAGGATTGTGATGCTCACAATTAGGACATATAATCATTATTTAGGATTTTAGTTCAGCCCCTGCCGCTTGATCAAGAAACCATAAAAGTTCCCCTTGGGGTTGAACCGATCTTGATGGATAGAGGGTTTCATCAGCAACCTCTGCAAAAATTTCAGCTAATGCGGGACGTTTATTTTCTCCAGCCACCAAAAAGACGACATAACGGGCGTTATTTAATACCGGCAAAGTAAAGGTTAAGCGAGGTTGACCATCTTTATTGCCGACTGTTACCAGGCGATCGCTGACTTTGAGGGCGGCTGTTTTAGGAAATAAAGAAGCTGTATGACCATCATCGCCCATGCCTAACAAGATAATATCAAAAACAGGAAATTCTCCTGCCTTGAGTTGAAAAAATTGCTGTAATTCGGTTTCATGATCTTGGGCATCTTTAGAGGGATCATTGCTGTTTGTGGGCATAGGATGAATATTTTCTGGAGGAAAAGGAACCCGATCTAACCAAGCTTGACGGGCCATCCGTTGATTACTATCAGAATGATCTGCCCCAACATAACGTTCATCTCCCCAAAAGATATGAATTTTTTCCCAAGGTAAAGATTGTTCTGCTAAGGCTTCATATAAAGGTTTTGGTGTACTTCCTCCCGCTAATGCTAGGGTACATAATCCTCTTTCTTGGATAGCTGCTCGAATTTTTGCAACCATACAAGACAATGCTTCAGTGATTAATGTTGCTTTATCGGGTAATACTTGAATGTGTTTCATACCTGTTATGCCTTGTCGAGAACACTTTTTCCAACTTGTTAATGGTAGATACAATGGAAATCCACTTAATTCAATACTGCTGAAATTTACCGAAAACTTTCTGAAAAATTATTGCATTTAGGTTTTGACTCCTAATTTTGTTGTGCCTAGCAGTTTTGATTTTCCATCTACCCGACATTAAAAGAAGTTTCCCTATTATTATATTGACAAGACTTCTCTGCCTTGCGGATTCGTCCCAAATCTTTTAAGCTCATATATCAGTTTATGGTCTTATTCTTTTTTGGTTAAACATGATTGAGTAAATTCTCAACAAAAACCTAGCAAAATTGTCAAATCAACCTAAACTCTGAATTTTAAAGTAAATAATGTCCCTAAGCTTCTTTGTTTCTATTTTTAGTAACCAATCACCAAAATTTGATAAAAGGCAATGAATTATCCAGCTTTTGCGTCTCTTTCTCTGAAACTTATTGGGGTGATTTTCATCCTTTCTTCTCTGTTAGACTATGTAACTTTAGCAATTCCCCTTAATTGGGAAAATCCTCAGTGGCAAATTGGCTTAGTGACCAGTATTGTTGACAGAGGCGTTGTTCCTTTAGTGGGTATGGGATTTATTTTAATTGGCTATTGGATGGATAGTTTATTAGACAGTTCCTCTGCCAAAAAATCAGGATTTGATCTTCGCTTTCCTGTGTATATCCTAGCTGCTGTTCTTGGAATGGTCTTTTTGTTGATGGTTCCTTTGCACCTCAATAACCTAAATTTGGCGAAAACTAATGCTTTAGAACAAATTCAGCAAGGGGCCGGTCAGGGGGCCGAACAAATTCAGCAGTTCTTGACTCAGGTGGACACTTTATCTAAAAATCCTGAACGTCTTAATGGACAACTTCAACAACTAAATCAAGCGATTGAATCTGGTCAAGTTCAAGGCAGACCAATCAATGCTCAACAGTTAGAAACTCTTCGGCAACAACGGGATCAATTACAAGGGTTACAAGAATTGGCGAAAAATCCGGCAGACTACAAAAAAAGAACCGACGAGTTGAAAAAACAATTAGAAACGCAATTGCTGACTCGTCGTAAACAAGCCGAAGATCAAGCGAAAATTCAAGCACTCAAACAAAGTTTACGCATTGGTCTGAGTAGCCTGATGTTGGCTATTGTTTATTTTGTTGTTGGGGTGTTTGGATTACGTTCTTCAATTAGTAGTGGGACTCAAGTGCCTCGCCCGAAAGCACCAAAACGTTAACTTAACTTCAAGTTGACCCCCTTAATAATTAAATTGATACCTAGGAGAGAGTAGACGCACACCCCTTTTCTCTCCTTCGTACTTTCAGGGCAAGGGTAGTGAATATGCTACCATTACAAACAGAAAATAATTTTTGGCATTTCTGTCAGTTAATTATTCATTTTTTTGTATGGAGAGTTTGTACTTTGTGCTGCAACGCTTCAAACAGGATCTCAAAAATGATCTAATTGCGGGTTTATTAGTTGTTATTCCTTTAGCAACAACCATCTGGTTAACGATTACAGTAGCCAGTTGGGTGATTGATCTTTTAACCCAAATTCCTAAACAGTTAAATCCCTTTGATGGACTCGACCCCATTCTAAGTTATTGTCTTAACCTGACGGTGGGTTTAGCAGTTCCTTTACTGTGTATTTTGATTATGGGTTTGATGGCCCGTAATATTGCCGGGAGGTGGCTGTTGGATGTAGGGGAGCGAATCTTACAGTCAATTCCCTTGGCTGGGGCAGTTTATAAAACCTTACAACAAATTTTAGAAACTCTTTTTAAAGATTCCAAAAGTAAGTTTCGTCGTGTCGTTATGGTGGAATATCCCCGTCGAGGTGTCTGGAGTTTGGGGTTTGTCACGGGAACCCTCAGTCCTTTTCTCCAAGCACATCTTGATGAATCAATGTTAAGTGTGTTTATTCCAACGACTCCTAATCCGACTTCTGGGTGGTATGCCATTATTCCTAAAAATGATGTCATTAACTTGCCGATTTCTATTGAAGATGCATTTAAGGTATTGATTTCTGGCGGAATTGTCAGTCCCAATAATCCTGTCACCATTCCCCTTCCTTTAACTAAAGCTAATCGCGATCAACCAGATACGATTGATCCTCCCCCTATCCCCGAAAAACCTCACAGCACTTCTCCCGAAGAAGATATTTCCGTTCTTAAGCAGGATTAATCATTTAATTATGCCCCCCCGTCAGCAACCTCGCCGAATTTCCCGTGAACTTGCCTTATTAAGTCTCAGCCAAATTAAAGGAAGTGCCGAAAAATTAGAACAAGTTGATGTTAATAACCTTGTTTTAGCTGCCATTCGTACCCTTACCAGTGAAGTCCAAGATACCTTAGAAACTGCTTCTGCTGAAGTGACAAGGGGGAATGATCAGCTATTTAAGTATGAAACGCGAGCAACAACCTTAGAAAGTGCTAAAGCGATGATCCAGGATGCTCTAACTCTGACTCAAGGGGCAATTAATCGTTTAGCGAGTGCAGTAGAACTACCAGAGATCGTTCAATTATCGAGTCAGTACGAAGTACGACAATATGCTTTAGAAATTATTGGGGCAGTTCATCGACGACGGAAAGAAATTGATGAACAACTCGAAGCTGTTTTAAAAGATTGGCAGTTACGTCGTTTAGCCAAAATTGATCAAGATATTTTGCGTTTAGCTGCTGCTGAAATGTTATTTCTTGATGTTCCTCAAAAAGTGGCGATTAATGAAGCGGTAGAACTAGCAAAGCGTTATTCTGATGATGAAGGTTATCGTTTCATCAATGGAGTTTTAAGGCGGTTGACAGAACATAAGAAAAAAGGTCAGTTAAGTTCAAAAGAATAGGTCATTTCATTTATCATTTATCATTTAGCATTTATCATTCGTAAGGACACGCAGGACTTCTGAAGGGAGAGGCTTGAAACCAAAATGTTCAACTCGCGCATGCTCTAGGCGAGGTTTCCTCGCCTAGTCTCGCTCTTTAATATTCAATGTTCAATGTTAGGTCATAGGCAATAGGAAATGGAAAATAAAGCCGGAGTATCTGTCTTGATTGTGTGTATTGGTACTTTGAGATGAGAGTTTTAATCACAGGCTTTGAGCCAAATGATAATGGTTTGAATGCGTCAGAGTTGGTTGTGATTTCGTTGCGTGATAATCCCACCCAAGAACTTAGTCAGCACGCCCATTGCCTTGATTTCAAGATTATGCCTGGTAATACCAACATTCTTGGGCAGGTAGTCGATGAAACTCTCAAAGCCGTTTTGCCTGATATTTGCATTGGAATTGGTCAAGCACGAGGCTATAATCGGATCGCTCTTGAACGAATGGCAAAGAATATCAAATACTTTGTGACATTGGATAGAGCGGGTAATGCACCAAAAGGTGAGCAGGTTGTTCCAAATGCCCCTGTGGGCTACTGGAATTCTCTACCAGAGCAAGATAGTTTAGTTTCATTGCTAGAAAGTCACAATATTCCAGCTAAGGTTTCCAATGATTGTGGAACTCACTTATGTAATCAGGTTTTTTATCATTTTCTTCATTGGAGGGAAACTTATAAACCTGATATGAAAGTTGGTTTTGTTCACATTCCATTACTTCCAGAGCAGATTATAAATTATTGGGCAGAGTCACCATTCATGCCAATGGAGATGACTCGTCAAGCCTGTATGTTCCTTCAATGGGTGCTCTTGTCACTGAGTAACTTCTCTCTCCCGACGCAAACAAACCGCGAGGCTGTTAGCAACAGTCCTCGCGGTTTTTGTGATTATGGATACAG
>JBCDDV010000159.1:0-6219 GCA_039180145.1 Cyanobacteria bacterium P01_G01_bin.49
ACCACGGAGCGTCCCGGGCTGCTGAGATATTTGCAGGCCAGTTTTTCGCGCGTATCGCGCAGTAGTTCTTTATAGCTTGTGCCCTCCTCCCGCCAAGCCCAAGGATTTGTTGATGATCTCATGACTCAAATTAAAACCGGACAGGGTAACTTTGAGAGTAATATGGAACGCCAATTACGCAATATGCTCCAAGATTTGGGCGTTCCCCGTCAATCAGAAATGGATGAATTACGGGGAAGAGTTGACCGTTTAGAACGACAAATTAGAGATTTAGAGAACAAATCATGGCGTTAAAAAAAACAAGTAATCGAAGAGGAAATTCTATGCGAGAAATTCTCATTAGCTTCGGAATTATTGCCGCTTTTAGTTTATTGTTACTGTTGAGTTCGGTTTTTGGTAATCCTAATAAACAGACAGCGATCGCCTCTTCTGCTCAGAAAGAAATCACAGAAACCTCTCTTAAAGAAACCCTATTATCCCTAAATATAGCTGATAAGGAATTAAGTGAAATGGACTTAGAAAATGCAGTCGAAACATCTTCTGGACTCAAATATATTCAAGTCAAAGAAGGAGACGGAGAAAGTCCGACTACCGGACAAACAGTCACGGTTCACTACACTGGCACCCTAGAGGACGGGAAAAAATTTGATAGTTCCCGCGATCGCGGTCAACCCTTCTCCTTTAAAATTGGGGTGGGGCAAGTCATCAAAGGTTGGGACGAAGGAGTTTCCTCAATGAAAGTAGGAGGCAACCGGATTTTAATTATTCCTCCGGACTTAGGGTATGGTGCGCAGGGTGCTGGTGGTGTTATTCCTGCCAATGCAACCCTCATTTTTGACGTGGAATTATTGGGCATCAAATAGTATTTACTTAAAATTGATATTCAACAGGGTGGGCATTATCCACCCTAAATTAACTTAAGATAGAAGCAAGATATAAAGAAACATAAACTAAACAATCATGCAGCTAACGTGGCTTGATAATAATACCTGGTTAATCGAAATAGCTGGTAAGCGAATCCTTTTAGATCCTTGGTTAGTGGGATCTTTGACATTCGGTAATTTAGAATGGCTCTTTAAAGGAGTAAAATCCGAAACCTACGAGATTAAAGACCCCATAGACTTAATCCTCCTTTCCCAAGGGTTAGAAGATCATGCCCATATCCCAACCCTGAAAACATTAGATCATCAGATTCCTGTTATTGCTTCTCCTAATGGGGCCAAAGTTGTTAAAGAGTTAGGCTACACTCAGGTAAATATCCTATCTCACGGCCAAAGCTACACCCTAGATGACAAGATAGAAATCAAGGCCTTTCCTGGTTCTCCTATTGGCCCCCAATTAGTTGAAAATGCCTATGTGATCACAGATTTAGTCGCACAACAGAAATTATATTATGAACCTCATGGCTACCATTGCTCTGAACTAAGTCAAGAAGCTCCCATTGACGTAATTTTAACCCCAATTGTTGGAATTAGCCTTTTACACTTATTACCCGTCTTACAAGGGCAAAAAACGACCTTAAAACTGTGTCAAACTTTGCAGCCCCAAGCTATTCTTCCCACCGCAGCAGCCGAAGAGACAGAATATCAGGGAATATTAACCTCTATCCTACGACAAGAGGGAACCATAGAAAGCTTTTCTCAAGACTTAAAAGCACATCATCTAACAACCCAGGTAATGACTCCACACCCAGGTAAAAAGATTGAAATAGGGGTTTAAGCATCTAAATTAACCTGAGTGCGGGATAAGAAAGAGGCTAGTGTTAAGAGAAACTGTGAGATGGGGAGACAACAGGACTGGGAGATAATTAACAACTAACCACTAACTATGAATTATTAGTTTCTCCTATGGCAAAGCACAGGCTTTTAGCCTGCCCTCCTAAACTTCTATACTCCTTTAGGTTCGACTTATTCCTTAACCCAAACTAACGTTAAATTAGTAGGGTTGAAAGATTAACTAACCCTTTCTTAATTTTATCTTCTTGATTGCCTAAAACCCTATCCCCTAGCTTTCTAAAGAAAAACAAAAGATCCTTAAATCTGTTGTAAAAAAAGCAATCATTTCTAGCAGTTTGTTTTACCGTTATTAAATAGGTAATCCTCTACCCAACTAATAACTGTGAAGATTCCAAGTAACATTATCACCCTAATCGTTGGTGTCCTCATTACCTTAATCAGTCTCTGGTATGGTCAAAATCATGGCCTCATGCCAGTAGCTGCCTCTGAGGATGCGAAACAGGTGGACAATATATTCAATTTTATGATGACCATTGCCACCGGACTCTTTCTGCTAGTAGAAGGGGTTTTGATTTACAGTGTCATTAAATTTCGTCGCCGTAAAGGAGACACCACTGATGGCCCTCCTGTTGAAGGCAACGTTCCCCTAGAAATTCTCTGGACAGCCATTCCCACTATTATTGTGTTCATCCTTGCTATCTATAGCTTTGAAACTTATAACAATATGGGGGGTCTTGATCCAGTCATTTCCCGTGATATGTCGCCTCAGCAAATTGCTATGGATGGTCATAATCGTCAAGTCGCTTTGGGCATTGGAACGGCTGGTGACGAAAGCAATACCAACCCTCCCCTAGTTGTAGAGGTCAAAGCTATTCAGTACGCCTGGATTTTCACCTATCCAGAAACAGGCATTGTTGCCGGAGAACTTCATATTCCCAAAGATAGACCTGTAAGACTTAATATCAATGCAGGAGATGTACTTCATGCCTTTTGGGTTCCTCAACTGCGTCTCAAACAAGATGCAATCCCTGGTCGAGAAGCTGTTTTAGCCTTTACTGCCAACCGTGAAGGAGACTATCCCATCATTTGCGCCGAATTATGCGGGGCGTATCACGGGGGAATGAAATCTGTTCTCTACGTCGATAATGAAGACACTTACGCTCAATGGGAAGAAGCCAATAAACCTGTTCAACAAGCTAGTCTCGACGAAACTGTAGCAGTCGAACCAAAAGCCCTCTCAGATCGAGAATTTCTAAGCCCCTACGCAAAAGAAATGGAAATGGACGAAGAAGTCCTCACTCAACTGGCTAGTTCTCACTAAACTCACCCTTTCTCGTGTGAAATTCCTTGCCAAAGTATTTTTAGTCCCTTTAGAGATCACGAGGGAACAGGTGATTGAGGATATTGGCAAGCTCAAACAATTCCTGTTCCGGCTTTTCTATGTAACTTAAGTTTGTTACTTATCACGCCTTTCTTGTTCCTGGCTTTTCGGATAAATCTTTTGTCGCAATTGATAATTCATTGAACATTTTATGACAATCACCGTCGAATCAAACCACATCGAGCATCAACAAAGGAAATGGACAGATTACTTCACCTTTTGTACTGACCATAAGGTGATTGGTATTCAATATCTCGTCACTTCCTTCGCTTTCTACTTCATTGGTGGGGCCTTTGCTGAAATTATTCGCACAGAATTGGCCACCGCTGATCCCGACTTTGTCACCCCCGTCATGTATAACCAATTTATGACCATACATGGCACGATTATGATCTTTTTGTGGATCGTACCTGCGGGGGCTGCTTTTGCTAACTATTTAATTCCCCTGATGGTGGGAGCCGATGATATGGCTTTCCCTACTCTCAACGCGGTCGCCTTTTGGTTAACCCCCCCTGGTGGTATCCTCCTTCTCCTCAGCTTTTTTGTGACGGGAGGAGCCGCTCAGTCAGGTTGGACATCTTATCCTCCCTTAAGTTTAGTCAGTGGGGTTTGGGGAGAGGAAATTTGGATTTTGAGTGTTTTATTGGTGGGAACTTCCTCAATTTTGGGGTCAATTAACTTTATTACCACCATCCTCAAAATGCGGGTCGAAGACATGGACTTGCACAGTATGCCCCTGTTTTGCTGGTCTATGCTGGCAACCTCTGCGTTGATTTTGTTATCAACCCCTGTATTAGCTGCTGCGTTAGTGCTATTGTCCTTTGATTTAATTGCCGGAACCAGTTTCTTTAATCCGACAGGGGGCGGTGATCCAGTAGTTTATCAACATATGTTCTGGTTCTATTCTCACCCCGCTGTTTATATTATGATTTTGCCCTTCTTTGGGGTAATTTCCGAAGTTTTACCCGTTCATGCTCGCAAGCCTATTTTTGGTTATCGGGCGATCGCCTATTCTAGTTTGGCGATTAGTTTCCTGGGTTTAATTGTTTGGGCTCACCATATGTTTACCAGTGGTACTCCTGGATGGTTGCGGATCTTCTTTATGGCTGCGACTATGCTTATTGCGGTTCCCACAGGCATTAAAATTTTTAGCTGGTGCGCGACAATTTGGGGTGGAAAATTAAACCTTAACACCGCTATGTTATTCGGTGTGGGCTTTGTAGCCACCTTTGTGATGGGAGGATTAACCGGGGTTATGTTATCCTCAGTTCCTTTTGATATTCACGTTCATGACACCTACTTTGTGGTGGGACACTTCCACTATGTCCTCTTTGGTGGGGCGGCTATGGGACTGTTTGCCGGATTTTATCACTGGTTTCCCAAAATGACGGGAAGGATGATTAATGAGCCTCTAGGAAAAGCCCATTTTGCTCTCATATTTATTGGGTTAAATATTACTTTTTTACCCATGCATGAATTAGGTTTATTAGGAATGAATCGTCGTATTGCCTTATATGACATTCAGTTCCAACCATTGAATCAACTTTGTACCCTGGGGGCTTATATACTAGCTCTTTCTAGTTTACCTTTTGTCATTAATATTTTCCTCAGTTTAACCAAAGGTGAAAAGGCAGGACGCAACCCTTGGCGGGCTTTTACTTTGGAATGGCAAACTTCTTCCCCTCCTGCCATTGAAAACTTCGATGAAGAACCCATTCTATGGGCTGGCCCCTACGATTATGGGACAGATTCTGAAGAGGCAGACTCTGAAGAAACCGTTGAAGAAATGTTAGCTGAAGTTGGTGCTAACTCGAAATAATTTTTTGCTTTATCTCTTGTTTTAGAGAGAGATAGGCAACAGGGAACAGCATAAAAAAACCGTTACCTGTTCCCATCTATCATTTATTCAATCATTTCAAACTTCAATTTGTTATGCAAGGATCAGCAATTCAACAACCTCAAGAAACCCTCGTTGATCATAGTGGTCACGGTGGTCATGGTGGTCATCCCGATTATAGACTCTTTGGGATTGCCCTATTTTTAGTAGCAGAAAGTGCAATTTTTCTGGGTTTATTTACAGCATTTTTGATTTATCGCACAGTCGTGCCTGTTTGGCCACCTGAAGGCACTCCCGAATTGGAACTATTGTTACCAGGAGTTAATACTATCATTCTTGTTTCTAGCAGTTTTGTAATGCATAAAGGTCAAGCTGCTATCAAAAAAAATGATGTGTCTGGATTAAAACTTTGGTTCGGTATTACGGCTGGTATGGGAATTATTTTTTTGATCGGCCAAATGTATGAGTATTTCCATCTAGAGATGGGATTAACCACTAATTTATTTGCCAGTTGTTTCTATGCTTTAACTGGGTTTCATGGTCTTCATGTGACCTTTGGACTCTTGTTAATTTTGGCTGTTTTATGGCGTTCTCGTACGGAGGGACACTATAGCAGTGACTCCTTTTTTGGGGTGGAAGCAGCAGAAATTTATTGGCATTTTGTTGATGTGGTTTGGATCATTCTCTTTATTCTGGTTTATCTGCTTTAAACTTCAATTAACAGATGATTAACTGGGTTTTTGTCAGGTCAAGAACCCAGTTTTTTATAGTTTAATCAAACATGATTTGACGGTAAATTGATATTGATTATTTTCAACGCTATAAGTTGCAACAGAAACTAAGTTTGCTTTCAAGTAAGCTACTTTTTGATTAGGGTCTATATTTTTGCATATACTATTTTGTTGGTATTCAATTGTAATAAGAAGTTGAGTCACCAAATTGTTCGACAAGACTATATTGTCAGCAATTTTCAAAGGTATAATTAATAAGCAATAACAAACTACTGCTAATCCCAAAATTCTTGATAATAATCGCAACAATAATATTTTATTAATCAAGAGTTCTTTTTTCGCAGCATTCAATAATTTCTCGACTGTAGGGATGATTAATAGTACAGGCAAAATAGATATAAATAATAGAAACAGTCCTGATATGACAGTAGAAGAAAAAGATAAAATAGCCAATAATCCTAAAAATAATAGAAGGATAACATATAGAATTAATAGCAAATCTATAAAAAGATTAGAAACAGCTATAAATTGTTG
>JBCDDV010000160.1:0-6214 GCA_039180145.1 Cyanobacteria bacterium P01_G01_bin.49
CCTGAGATAGAAAACACTATCAACAATGACTATAAAACCATGTATTTTTCCCGTCGTGTCAACTGTCATTATTCGTTTTTAATGGAAAACTTGATGGATATGAATCATCAATTTTTACATCGACGTTTCATGGGAAAAGTTAAACCAAGTTTACTCGAAAATTCAGCAGCAGATAATTGGGTAGAAGCGAAATACAAATTCAAAGGAGAACCCCATCCTACTGCACATTTAATCATAGCTGCCGGACAAGATAGTAAGGAAACGGGAACAGATTTTGATATTATGACCATTCGTACAGAATATCCCTATCAAACTTTAACCGTTTGTGGGCCAAATTCTCGGTTACCGGTATTGAAACTGTGGGTTTCCTATATTCCTATAGACAAGGAACAAAAAATTAATCATAGTTTTGGTATGTTAATGATTCGTCGTCCTAAAATACCAGGACTTTTAACGCTTTTATGGCCGTTAATGAGATACTTTACCAGACAAATTTTCATCGAAGATAAAATCGCGGTAGAAATGGAACAAAATGCTTATAATTTGCAAGGGAAAGACTCAAATCAAGAAATTTTTCCTTTGTTACTTGATGTCAGGGAATTATTAAGAAATAAAGGGATTCCTTTAACTTAATATCATCAATAAATGGAGGTTTGGTTGGGTTGACCTAAACTTTTCCAAACCGCCGTTCTCGTTGTTGATAATCTAATAAAGCCTGATGAAACTTTTCGCGATCAAAATCGGGCCAAAGAGTTTGGGTGACATAAATTTCTGCATAAGCTAATTGCCAGAGCAAAAAATTACTTAAGCGCATCTCTCCACTGGTACGAATTAATAAATCAGGGTGAGGAATGCCTGTGGTGTATAAATACTTCTCAAATAACTTTTCATCGATGTCATCAAGATTAACTAATCCTTGTTTAACTTGATCAGCAATTACCTGACAACACTGAACAATTTCTTGACGACCTCCATAATTAGTCGCCACAGTAAACTGAATACCTGTATTTTTTTCCGTATCCTTCATCGAACGAGAGATTTCGTCCCGTAAAGAAGAAGGCAACGCTTCTAAATTTCCCACAAAGCGAATTCTCACATTTTCTGTCATCATCTCCTTTAATTCACGGCGTAACACCCGCTCAAACAAGGTCATCAAAAATTCTACTTCTTCGAGGGGTCGCCCCCAATTTTCTGTAGAAAAAGCATAAGCTGTCAAGGCAGGAACCCCCCAGTTTCGACAACAGCGAAGTAAATCTTTGAGGGTGTCCACCCCTCTTTGATGTCCCATAATGCGAGGGAGGCCGCGACGTTTGGCCCAACGCCCGTTACCATCCATAATCACAGCAATGTGCTTAGGAAGGCGACTTTTATCAAGATCAGTGGGTAACTGGTTTAACACAATAGACTGCTTAGCGGTCATTTCTTCTCTTCTGGTGAGTTCGATGACGGAATACGAAACATTTTTTCAACAAAACGTCTTCCCGGTAAGCCAATAGTACGGCTCAGAAGACCCCACCCTGGTGCAACAGATTCTCGCTCAACAAGTAAGGAAAATCGTTGGTCAAGTAGCTCTTTTAGTTTACTGCTAGTTAGGGGACGATCCAGTATACCCCTCTCAGCTAAGGAAATTGAACCTGTTTCTTCAGAAACAACCACACATAAGCAATGATCCACCCGTTCTGTGATTCCCATGGCAGCACGATGTCGAGTACCTAACTGACGTGAAGCCGTTTTATCTGACAGAGGCAAAATTACGCCGGCCGAAACCAGGCGAGATCCTCGCATAAAGACTGCGCCATCATGAAGTAGCGTTTTTGGTTGAAAAATTGTCTGCAAGAGTTCTTTAGAAATTTCCCCATTTAACATGACACCAGGATTGACAAATACCCTAGTATCTAGGGGAGCAGACGTTTCAACGACAATCAAGGCCCCTGTCCGGTTTTGTGATAACTCTCTGACTGCCTCTACTATTTCATCTACTACACTATCGGGTTTCGCTGTAGCTCGTCGTCGTTTAAATAATTGAAGAACTTGTCCCCGTCCCAATAATTCCAAAAATCGTCGAAACTCTCCTTGAAAAATGACGGCCATGGCAACGGCTGCCCCTAGGACTAATTTTTCCAGGACGAACTTCAGCAGTGTCAGTTGGAGCTTGTCGCTAATCACTGCTGTTAGCATTAAAATAATTAACCCCCGAACCATCCATAGGGTACGACGCTCCCCAATGGCAAGAAGCATCAAATAGGTCAATAACAACACTAATCCAATGTCAATGCTGTTATGAATTAGTCCTGAAGGTATCCAGCGATGGTCAGGAGGCTCGCCCGACAAGAAATAGGATGGCAAGATGAATGATGAATCAGAACAATGATAAAAAAGATGTGGACTCAGTTAGGCTAGAAGCCTTTGGGGTAAGCAATCTTGCCGCACCAGATCATCATAGGTTTCCCTTTGCACAATCAGGTTAGCTTCTCCGTTATAGACTAAAACGGCAGCCGGCCGCGACAAACGATTGTAATTAGAAGCCATACTATAGTTGTATGCGCCTGTCCCCATTACTACCAGAATATCCCCTGGATGAGTTTGAGGCAACTGAGCATCTTTAATTACAATATCGCCAGATTCGCAATGCTTACCTGCAATAGTGACAGTTTCCGTAATTGGATCTGACATCCTGTTAGCCACAACTACTCGATAAAGGGATTGATAGGTGATGGGACGGGGATTATCGGACATCCCACCATCAACCGCAATATAAGTCCGTAACTGGGGAATTTCTTTACGACTGCCCACGGTGTAAGCAGTAACACAGGCAGGGCCAATCAGCGATCGCCCTGGTTCTGCAATCAGTTTGGGCAAGGCAATTTTCTGAAGATCACACGCTTTCATCACTGCTTCGCTGGCTGCTTTGACCCATTCTTCGATACTAGGGGGATCGTCAGCTTCTGTGTAACAAATGCCTAAGCCACCACCAATATTTAATACTTCTAAAGGTAGACCGTAATTTCGTCCCTTTTTTAACCATTCTACTAAGACGAACCCTAAATCTTGATGGGGTTGACGCTCGAAAATTTGAGAGCCAATATGGGCGTGTAACCCTCGACAATTTAAACAGCTTTGTTGACTCACATAGCTAAATACGGCTTCAAGTTGGTTGGGATCAAAGCCAAATTTACTATCGAGGTGTCCAGTACGGATATATTCATGGGTATGACATTCAATGCCTGGAGTAATTCTTAATAGAATAGGAATTTGTAAATTTGGGGTTTGGTTACCTAATTTGGCTAAGGTTTCAAGTTCTAGCCAATTATCAACAATAATAGTGCAACCGATTTCAATCGCTAATTGCAGTTCTTGTCGGGATTTATTATTACCATGAAAGTAAATATCTTGAGCAATTTTTTGGGGAGAATAGCCCATTTTTTCTAAGGATTTTTGAGTGGTATAAAGTTCGCCACCTGAAACCACATCAAATCCTAATCCTTCACTGGCAATGACGCTCACAACCGCTAAACAACTCCAAGCTTTTGAAGCGTAAATAACTTGGGACTCTCCTTGATAATATTGTTTAAAACTTTCGCGATATTGACCACAAGCGGATCTCAAGGTCTCTTCATCTAGAATATATAAAGGAGAACCAAATTGTTCAACTAAGGTTTTAATGTTACAGCCACCAATTTCTAAATAATCTTCAGAGTTGATCTTAGCAGTTAGGGGAAGTAAAGATTGATTCGGCGATCGCAGAGGTGAATCTGTGGCAATAGAGGTGAGATAATCTTGTCCCGAATGGGGCATTTTTATGTCTGTCGATATCATAGTTGATTAGTGATCTTAGGTCGTAAGACGGTGCAAAATTGAGCAACCTTAGTTAGCTATTTATTGGTGTTTTCTTTGACAAGACCGACACTGATAATCTTTAAATAACTAATTCAGTAACTTCTGATCCCAGTCTACATCTAATTCCTAGTAAGATTCTTAAGTCTCAACATTTTAATCATTTTTATCCTACTGCTCGTTGACATCGTAATATAGTTACTTTAAGCAATCACTAGGAATTTTCATGGGTAAAAAGTATCACGTTTACGGTCTTGGTAACGCGCTAGTTGATATGGAATTTCAGGTGACTCCTTCTTTACTCCAAGAACTCAATATTGATAAAGGAGTCATGACTTTGGTGGATGAAGTCCGTCAAGGAGAAATTATCGCTAAATTTGATGGGAACCTTTGTAAACAGAGTGGTGGTGGATCGGCTGCCAATACAATGGTTGCTCTTAGTCAGTTTGGGGGCAAAGGGTTTTATTCTTGTAAAGTGGCCAAAGATGAGGCAGGAATTTTTTATTTAAAAGACTTACAAAGCTGCGGGTTAGATACGAATGTTCACAACAGCAATGAACAAGGAGGAATCACAGGAAAATGTTTAGTGATGGTAACCCCTGATGCTGACCGTACCATGAATACTTTCTTGGGTATTAGTGGGGGGTTATCAGAGGTTGAATTAGTTCCAGAGGCGATCGCAGACTCGGAATATCTTTACATGGAAGGGTATTTAGTTACCTCCCAAACAGCAAAAGCTGCTGCTACTAAAGCGCGAGATCTTGTTAAGAATTCGGGGGGAAAAACCACATTTTCTCTATCTGATCCCAACATGGTAGATTTCTTCAAAGAAGGTTTATTAGAGATTATTGGATCGGGATTAGATTTGATATTCGCCAATGAAGTAGAGGCTCTAAAAATGGCTGATACAACGGATTTTTCTGAAGCAATCAATCACTTTAAAACTTTAACTAAGGGGTTCGCTATTACTCGTGGGGACAAGGGATCGGTTGTTTTTGATGGACAAGAATTGATTGAGATTATGCCCTATCCTGTGCAGGCAATTGATACAGTAGGAGCAGGAGATATGTATGCTGGTGCTTTTCTCTATGGTATTACTCACGGGATGACTTACCCACAAGCAGGGGATTTAGCTTCTCGTGCTTCTTCTCGTATTGTTACCTGTTATGGCCCTCGTTTAGATACATCAGAATTGAAAGCTTTGCTCAATCATTAAATCAGATTATCCTCTGTTTTAATAACGGGGGATTTTTTGATTCAGTTCTGTAAAAGTGTTAGCCCTAGCATAAGGTTATCCAGAATAGTTAATCACAATCGAGTGAATTTTTAATAAATTGACTAATTTTTTGGCTATGGCTATGGATTAAGTTATGGTCTGCTTCTTTAATAATGTTTAAGGATGCTTGAGGAATAAGATCAGCATAAGTTTGAGAATGCCACAGTGGAATAATATTATCATTTTCAGCGGCAATAATTAGAGTGGGAATAGCAATTTCATGAATATTTTTTTCAACTGTGTCTACAGCGTCCTCTGGTTTCAAGCGATTACTAATCATGGCTTTTGCGGCAGGTTGATTGAGCAAAGTTTGACGGATTTCACGAATAAATTTGATTTCTTTATCTTTCTTGATTAACTTTGCCATGGCAGCAATAATGATTAGACCAAAATCAATTAAAGGACTTTCCAAAAGTAAAGGTTTAAGATGATTATAGCGTCCAACAAATTTATCGTCTCGAATACCAGCCGGCGCAATTAATATTAATTGTTTTAAGACGATATTTTCTAAGTGCTTAATATCAGAAAATTGTTGATATGATGTTGCATAAGCTGAGGCTACCCATCCACCATAAGAATAGCCAATTAAGTAAAATGATGGTACTTTTAGGATTGTAATAAATTGCTGCAAAAAATTTACTTGAGTTTCGATCAGATAATTAATATTGGGTTTAGAAGATTCACCAAATCCTAGTAAATCTAGGCTGATACAATGATAATTATCTTGAAATTCTTTAATTAACGGTTTAAGGGTTGAACTATCTCCAAAAAAACCGTGCAGAAAAATAATGGGAGTTCCTTGACCAACACTGGTATAAGCGGCTGTATATTCTCCAATTTTAATTGTTTGTTTCTTCATGATTGGATATTTTTTCTCAAAACAGGTTTTCTCGTAGCAATAACTTGTTCAATAATCTCAACAGAGCGATTCACGCCTCCAGCTTGATGAATCGCTTTTTGTAATCTTAAAGCATTATTTTTGTAAGATTCTTCGGTAAGTACCCGTTTAATTTTTAGGTGAAGTTTAGAGACGGTTAATTGTGATAAAGGAATTAATTCGCCGCTTCCTGTCCAAGCAATACGGGCAGCAATACCAGGCTGATC
>JBCDDV010000161.1:0-6194 GCA_039180145.1 Cyanobacteria bacterium P01_G01_bin.49
AATGTGTCGGTGGGTCAGTTGTCGTTATTTGATTTTTAGCTAAGTTTTCTGTTTCATTGTTGTTTGGCGATGATGTTTATTCAGAAAAAAAGGCTTGTTTAGTTTTGTTAATTGAAATTACGAACGAGATAATTTAGTTTTGGCTCTTTATGGGTTTCAGGGATCTAAGCCAAAAGGCACTCAAGCAATGATGGTAGAAGAGCTTTACCCCGTTTCCTAGCGTTGTGAACGAACTCAAAAAAGCCCAAATAACAGGGCAACTTCTCTTGGGAAATTCCGCGATGTGGTCTCAGCCAAGAACGCAGCAGTGACCAAAAGCCTTCGATTGTGTTAACGTGGACTTCATGAAAACCATCTCCGTCCTCATCTCTGGCATATTCTCCAACTCCATGACAGACGCTTTTGTGTGTATAACCCCAGTTCTCTAGTTGACTGTATATATTGTACTCGTCTGTATAAACCGTTGTTCCTTGTGTAACAGCCTGATTAATGATGGGATTGATGGTCGCTTGTTGCACATTTTCCAACATTTTTATGATAACTTCGCCGCCTCGTTTGAGAATTCCAAAAATTGGAGGTTTTTCCTTCTCTAAAGTTACTCTACCTGGGCTTCCTTTTAATCTGCGTCGGCGACCCTTCCTCTGTTTTTGAGCGACTTTGAGGGGTTGACCTTTAAATCCAGCCACCATGTACATCTCATCGATTTCTACGGCTTCATCCAAAACCACTTCTGGTTTCTTTTCCACAATGCCAGAACGCAGTTGGGAGGTCATTTGCTGTGTATCATCTTTGTTGAGGTCAAGTTCATTACTAATTTGGTGGTTAGACAGATTCAATCCCATCAAGTAAAGGCAGAGAATCCATACTCCCAAAGGCTGATGATGTCCAGCAAAGATGGTATCACTCAAGTCGTCGAAACGAGCCTTACAATGCTTGCATTGATATCTTTGGCGATCGCTTTGTATCTCATCAAAACCTCGCTTAATCACGTGATTAGATCCACATTTTGGACAGCTTAATCTCCCTCCCCATCTTAACTGTCGAATTAGAGCATAACACTTCTTTGGGTCAATTAAATCTAAAAGATTGATGGGGAACATAGCGATCGCAGAAACAAAAAATCCTTGAATGTAGCTTGATGTAAAGATTATACTGGTTTAAGGATTACCTCTGCATCAGATCCCTGAAACCCATAAAGAGCCATAATTAAATAAACAACATTAGCTTATGGTCATTTCTATTGCTCATCTTGGCCCTAGTGGAACCAATGCAGAAACGGCTGCTCTTGCTTATGCGAATTGGTTAAAACATAATCACGGACAACAATCAATATTGTGTCCTTGTCCTGGTATTGCCCAGACTCTCCATTCTGTTGCTAAGGGAGAGTCAAAAATGGTCGTTGTTCCGGTGGAAAATTCGACCGAAGGCAGTGTCGCTAGTACCTTAGACACCCTGTGGCAACTAGATCACCTAAAGATACAGCAAGAATTGGTGCTACCGATCTCTCATGCCTTCCTATCACGAGGAACTTCTCTAACTGGGATCAAAACTGTTTATTCCCATCCTCAAGCCTTAGCTCAATGTCAACAATGGTTACAACAACAGTTGCCCAAAGCCGCTCTTATTCCTACGAATTCTACCACTGAGGCACTGCAAGAAATTAACCAAGACCCCACATCGGGGGCGATCGCCTCTCCCCGCGCCTCTAAGCTTTATCGCGTCCCTATTTTGGCCAATCATATTAACGATTACCCTGATAATTGTACGCGGTTTTGGGTAATGACTCTTAACCCCACTCCTTCTGTTGGTAGTCGAATTTCTCTAGCGTTTAGTGTTTCAGAGAATGTTCCGGGATCACTGATGAAACCCTTACAAGTGTTTGCTCAAAGAGAGATTAACCTAAGTCGTATTGAATCTCGTCCCACTAAGCGATCGCTCGGAGAATACCTCTTTTTTGTCGATCTAGAGGGAAATATTGATGATGCTCCCATTCCTAATGCTCTTCGGGAGTTACAACACTATACAGAAGTGATTAAGATATTTGGGAGTTATCCGGTTGTTTTTTTACAGAGTCAGGATATTGTTCAACTGTAGGAGAAAATGTAAGTATCAAAGGAGTCGTTTATCGAAGCACATCTTTGAGGGCAGTACGGGCTGCTAAGTGGCTGCGGGTAGAGGTTAAAATCTCTGATTCTCGCTGTAAACGAGCAACTGTATTTTCCATTTCCAAGAGTGCTTGTTGTTCAGAAGCGACACCATAAAGATTTCCGGCAACCCAGTAAGATAGTTCTGTGGGAAGATCAGGTAAATCATCGGGTAATTCAATTTTTTGATCCGTCAGTTTAGCAGAGAGACGGACTACATCCTGCAACAATTGTTCGACTTCACGAGCTAAAGGATGTAAATCTTCATTGGTTGACTTATCCTCTACCCATTCTACTAAACCAACACGATAAGGTTTTTCGCGCACATATTCTAAAACGCGAAACCGTTGTTGTCCTAGGGTTAGAATTTTCATGCGATCGTCGGGTAAGCGTTGGAAGCGGACAACTTCAGCACAGCAACCAATTTTGGCAATTTCTCCGTCAACTGGATTTACCATTAACACACCAAAGCGACGATCTTCTTCTAAAATGGTATTCATCATCATTCGATAACGAAATTCAAAGATATGCAGTGGAAGAGGACGACCTGGAAATAAAACGACTTCAGGCAAGGGAAATAGGGGAAGTTCTCGAACTGCAAGGGAGGAAGAGGCCATAATGAAATGTCTAAGCGTGCGTCTAAGCTATTATTTAATACTGTAACTGATTTTTCTCCATTAGATAAGCCTTACTAATTCTTGAGCCAGATTAATTTAGCTTTTGATGTTAAAACCCTAGTTCTCCCTTAATTGTTGGATAAATGGAGATTTTCGCCACTTTAGCTAAACCATTTTTTTGCTCTTGTTTTTTCAACTGTTTAACTTGCGCTTCTAATTCTCTGACGGCGTCTGAATATTGCCAATTTTTACGTTCACTGGCTAAAATTGTGACCCCTTTATAGTTTAAATTTTCACCTCGTTCTCTTTTGTAGTCAGCCGCAAAGGTAACAATATTTTGCTTGAGTGTTTCTTTTTCTTCTTCTAATTCTTTAATAAGGGTACAAATTTCTAAATAGCGTTCAATTTGTTGATCAGGGCTGAGATCAGGATTGACAGAAGATTTTTCAATTTCATCAATCGGAATGCCTGCATTTAAAGGAGGATGATAAAAAGCAATATAATCAGTTTCAATTTCAGTCAATTCTGTTTCATCGCAAGACAAATAACAAATTTTACTAGCATTAATTGCTTGAAAATTTGATAAATTGGACGTTAGTAAACAATTTTTTAAGTTAATTGCTTGGCCAATATAATAAACACAATTAGCATCATCTGCAATCAAATAAACCCCTGAATCTTCAGGTAAACTGTCAAGCTTATTGAAGCGAACAGTTGCTAATTCTTCAATCAAAGGTAAATCAGCTAATTCCGTCATCAAAAATTTCTCCTGTCTGATTTCAATCGATAACGTACAATTAAAATAATCGCTAAATTATCAATAATCTTTACCGTACAACAATAACGCCTTATGTTTGACGCTCTCGCCGATCGCTTAGAAGATGCTTGGAAAAAATTACGGGGACAAGACAAAATTACCCAAGCAAATATACAAGATGCCCTAAAAGAGGTGCGACGCGCCTTATTAGCGGCAGATGTCAACCTGCAAGTGGTCAAAACCTTCATTGCAGATGTTGAGAAAGCGGCAGTCGGTGCAGAAGTCATTGCTGGGGTCAACCCTGGTCAACAGTTTATCAAACTAGTCTATGATGAACTAGTCAAGGTCATGGGGGAGAGCAATGTTCCCCTAGAGCAAGCAGGAACTCCTCCGACTGTGATCTTAATGGCGGGGTTACAAGGGACAGGGAAAACCACCGCAACGGCTAAATTAGCCCTCTATTTACGAAAACAACAGCGTAGTTGTCTGATGGTTGCCACAGATATCTATCGTCCTGCGGCGATTGATCAGTTAATCACATTGGGGCAACAAATAGAGGTTCCTGTCTTTGAATTAGGAAATCAAGCCAACCCCGTTGACATCGCCACCCAAGGGGTAGCCCAAGCCAAAGAAATGGGTCTAGATACGGTCATCATCGACACAGCCGGAAGACTGCAAATTGATGAAGAGATGATGATAGAATTAGCCCGCATTAAAAAGGCGGTTAACCCAGACGATACCCTGTTAGTTGTTGATGCTATGACGGGGCAAGAAGCGGCAACTCTAACCCACACTTTCCATGAACAAATTGGGGTCACTGGGGCTATTCTCACCAAAATGGATGGGGATACTAGAGGAGGTGCAGCCCTATCAGTCCGTCAAATATCGGGTCAACCCATCAAATTTGTCGGGGTTGGGGAAAAAGTAGAAGCCCTGCAACCCTTTTATCCTGACCGCATGGCTTCTCGTATTCTCAATATGGGGGATGTTTTAACCTTAGTCGAAAAAGCCCAGGAAGAAATCGATCTGTCCGATGTGGAACAGATGCAAAACAAGATTTTAGAGGCGAAATTTGACTTTAATGACTTCCTCAAACAAATGCGTCTGATGAAGAATATGGGGTCATTTGGCAGTATCTTGAAAATGATTCCAGGCATGAATAAACTCAGTAGTACGGACATTGAAAAGGGCGAAACTGAACTCAAACGCACAGAAGCCATGATCAGTTCTATGACCTTAGACGAACGAAAAAATCCTGATTTATTAGCCCAGTCTCCCAGTCGTCGTCGTCGCATTGCCAAAGGTTCTGGTCATCCAGAGACAGAAGTCAGCAAATTGATTAAGAATTTTACCCGGATGCGGGGCATGATGAAGCAAATGGGACAAGGGGGAATGCCTGCCATGCCAGGAATGGGCGGAGGAATGCCAGGAATGGGGGGAATGTTGGGTCAAGCACCACCGCCAGGATTTCGGGGTTACGGAAGCGGTGGTAAGAAGAAAAAGCCCAAAAAAACCAAGAAAAAGAAAGGGTTCGGAAATTTGTAATAACGTGAGTTCGGGGTTAGAAGTTAGGAGTTAGGAGTTATTATTTTTCTCAACCATCTAATCAGGGTTTAAGGTTTCTTGCTGGTTGTTTATTGTTCAAAAATTTCCTTTTGTCGAACTCACGTTTTTTTACCAAAACGACCACTGACGTATTTTTGAATCATTTCTTCTTAACTATTCATTTATTAATCACCATTAGCATCAGTAGTGGTCAATTGATTAAACTTTCATTAATTTTTTGCTCACCTCTCAAACATGGCTTTTAGGATACCTCAAGCTAAGCCATGTTTTTTTATAGATTTGACAAATCAACGTCGATTAATCATGAAAAGAAAACAGTTTCTTGCCTTGAGTCTTGCTGCACTCGTCACAGCTTGTAACACTTCTAATTCTAATCAACAAGGGTCTAATTCTCAACAACAAGATGTCCCTAAAGTTACTTTAACAGTATCGGCTGCTGCCAGTGTACAAGATGCAATGAAGGCAGTTCAATTACCTTTTCAAGAAAAAAATCCCAATATTGATGTTATTTATAATTTTGGCTCATCGGGGTCTTTACAGCAACAAATTGAACAAGGTGCGCCTGTGGATGTTTTTATTTCTGCATCTCCTAAGCAAATGAATGCGCTACAACAAAAAGATTTATTATTAACGAAAACTCGTCAGGATTTATTAGAAAATAGCGTTGTTTTAGTAGTTCCTAAAGAGAGTAATCAAGCAGCTACTTTTGAAACCTTGCCAACGACTAATTTCGAGAAAATTGCCTTGGGAGATCCAGGAAGTGTTCCGGCTGGACAATACGGAAAAGAGGTGTTAACTTCATTAAAATCCTACGATAAGTTAATGCCCAAATTGGTGTTTGGCAAGGATGTTCGTCAAGTTCTCTTTTATGTAGAAACCGGAAATGTCGACGCTGGCATTGTCTATGGAACCGATGCTAAAATATCAGATGAAGTAAAAATTGTTGCCACAGCCTCTAAAGAGTCTCATTCTCCCATTGTTTATCCAGTTGCTGTTGTCGAAGATAGTAAAAATTCTGATGAAGCCAAGGAATTTATTGACTTCTTATTCAGTGACCAAGCAGTCAAGATTTTTCGAGATTACGGATTTAATATGGCGAAGAATTAAGGA
>JBCDDV010000162.1:0-6163 GCA_039180145.1 Cyanobacteria bacterium P01_G01_bin.49
CAAATTTTCTAGCGATTGGGTTAAGGGTCGGGAAAACTGCTATAGGAGGAAACCAACTCATGAAACTTTTATTTCGCGGAATTAGTTACGATTATCAGCCCGTTGTCTTAGAACCTAGCGATCGAGAAATTGAAGGAACTTATCGAGGCATTCACTGGATAAGTCATCCTTATCAGAAATCTCATAACCACCAGAAGGATCAAGAGATGATTTATCGAGGAATTCATTACCGACAAAATTAACTAATTAATAAGTATTTTTTCTCTTTTTAAGCTCTATTTGAGAAACGTTGACATGAAGCCTTTAAACGATAATTTCATTGATGAAAACGAATCCAATGCTTTGGATTTAGATCATAGAACAGTCACCCAAAGACACGGGAGACACGCTTGGAAATATAATTATCCTAGACATCTTAGACAACATACCTCCAATGTCTCTAGAGAATATAGACAAACCATTCGCCATCATTATTCTCCAACAAGGATCTCTGATGGAACAAGTCTCCCTATCATGTCAACAGACTACGAAGATGAACTCTGCCCTATTTTTCTGAAATCTTCCCTCGTTTTGACAACTAATGAAGGAAGTCAGATTCATCTAGCTAATATTTGCAACAATCTAGAACAGAGGTTAAAAATTGCTAGGAATAAAGGAGATAAATTTTTAGTTAGTTTGTTAGAAAAAGAATATCAAGATCTTAATCAAATGTCTATTAACTTTTCTTAGGAAAAAAGATGATGATAACCCCTCTAGACTTATGAGGTCTGGGGGTTTATTATTTAGATAAAATTCTTCGAGTAAAGAAAGAATAATCAAACAGATAAGGAAAAAGTAGATGAGCGATCAATTTGATTATGACTTAATCATTATCGGCGCAGGAGTCGGAGGACATGGAGCCGCCTTACATGCTGTTAAATGTGGACTCAAAACTGCTATCATTGAAGCAAAGGATATGGGTGGAACCTGTGTGAATCGAGGCTGTATCCCCTCAAAAGCCCTGTTAGCTGCATCAGGAAGAGTCCGAGAATTAGAAAATGCTCACCATCTCAACAGTTTGGGGATTTCCATTGGTGGGGTGCAATTTCAACGAGAAGCGATCGCCGATCATGCGACAAATTTGGTTAATAAAATTCGAGGCGATCTCACCAACAGTTTAAAGCGTCTTAAGGTCGAAACAATTCGGGGTTGGGGAAAAGTTGTTGATGCTCAAAAAGTTAGCATCCTCACAGAGAACGGTGAAAAAATTCTGACTGCTAAAGATATTATGTTGTGTCCTGGATCAATTCCTTTTGTGCCTCGCGGGGTAGAAATTGATCATAAAACCGTCTTTACCAGTGACGAAGCCGTCAAACTAGAAACCTTACCCCAATGGATAGCCATTATTGGGAGTGGTTACATCGGCTTAGAATTTTCTGATGTTTATACGGCTTTGGGATGCGAAGTGACCATGATTGAGGCATTAGATAATTTAATGCCAGGATTCGATCCTGAAATTTCTAAAATTGCTGAGAGAGTGTTAATTAAACCCCGTGATATCGAAACCTATTCCGGTGTGTTTGCCACCAAAGTGACCCCAGGCGCACCTGTTACCATTGAATTGACTGATGCGAAGACCAAAGAAGTGATTAATGTTTTAGAAGTAGATGCTTGTTTAGTAGCAACGGGACGCATTCCTGCTACAAAAAATTTAGGCTTAGAAAATATTGGCATTGAAACTAATCGAGGGTTTATTCCTGTCAATGACAAAATGGAAGTATTAAAAGATGGTCAACCCGTTCCCCATCTTTGGGCAGTAGGTGATGCAACCGGTAAAATGATGTTAGCCCATGCCGCATCTGGACAAGGAGCGATCGCTGTTGAAAATATCTGTGGACAGGAGAAAGCCATTGACTATCGGAGTATTCCGGCTGCTGCCTTTACCCACCCTGAAATTAGTTATGTGGGATTAACAGAACCCGCAGCCATCGAATTAGGGGAAAAAGAGGGGTTTGAGGTTTCATCGGTCAAAACTTATTTTAAAGGCAATTCTAAAGCCCTTGCAGAAGGGGAAACAGACGGGATCGCTAAGGTAATATATCGCAAAGATAATGGCGAACTGTTAGGGGTACATATTATCGGTATCCACGCCTCAGACTTGATCCAAGAAGCAGCTAATGCGATCGCTCAACGTCAAAGCGTAGGGAATTTAGCTTTTAACGTCCATACCCATCCCACCTTATCAGAAGTGCTAGATGAGGCTTATAAACGGGCTGATGCGACAGTTTGAGTTAAAATCAAGTGGGCAGGAAGCCTAAGTTTCATCAGGCTGTCGTAGCAAGGCAAATGCTGAAGTATAGCCATGTAAGAAGGTTTCGTTTCCCACTGGGCCAATTTCCCCATTACAAAAAAATCCCCCCAAAGGAATTTGAGGAAAATGCAAAGAAAACCTTTGAGAATCAAAATTGGCTTGATTGTATAACATTTGTCCTCTTCCCAAACAGGCAAACAATAATGCCCCTTTAATGGGGGTTGGAAACTGAGAAGAGAAGGGATGATTTTTGAGCAGCATTTCTAAATCATCAGCCGATGTTTGGGCATCTCGTAAATGAAACTGAATTCGTTGTCCTGGACGAACGCGATCGCCAATAGCGATCGCCCCTAACTGGGGATCAACCCCTAACAAATTGCGAATTAAAAAGTCCCCTGGTTGCAATTGTTGTTTAAATTCATCTCGAACAATTCCCACAAACAGAGAATGATGAGCCAACTGACTATCATGATCATTGAGAGTTGCGATTAAGTCCCTCAAGATATCCAACGGCGATCGCAAATTTCCTTCGTGAGAGAGTTCTAAAATAATATTACGCTCACCCTTAACTACTTGATAGGGTTGGCCAATGGGGCGACATCCTTGGGCAACAATAGCTTCAATTTCAATATTACCGCTTAAGGCTAGACCCACAGTGCCTTGATGGTATAGTCCTGAATCATTTTCTCCAGCCACATGATAAAACAAAGCACTAGGAACCCCCATCATATTACTACTGGCTAATCCTCCCACTTTTACTGATTCGGGATAAGCAAAATCCAATCCCTCTAGCAAATCATTAATTTTTGCTGAAAAAGCGTCAGACAATAAAATAAAATGAGGTTTAGCTGGAGGAGACACCCCAACTAATTCATGCCAGGTTTCGGGAGAACTATCTAAATCGGGCAAATCTTCAGCCTTTAACAACAATGCTTGAATATTGACATTGGGTAAATACCCTACACTTAAACTTAAAGCCGGATTATTCTCGATTTCACGAGCTTGATCCCCTACTTGACCGATAATTCCTCCTCCTCCACAGCCAATTAAAATTGGTAAGGACAATTTTTCTAAAATTAGGGGAACTAATCGAGTATAGTCGCTCGCATAAGCAGAAGAAATGAAGACAATTCCCACATCAGGGGGTTGGGTAATCGTTTTTTCGATACTTTGAACAACGTCTGTGACAGCAGCTTCTAGGGAGGGAAGCGTTGACAGAGCATTACTCCACTGCATAGGTTGATGAGTCATGGGAAGTTAATCAACTGATGGAAATAGCAACACAAAGGAAGAATGATGGACTTAACCTTAGCCAACCCTTCACCTTCGACATCTTGTTCGGTAGTCTAACCTATTCATGGCACGCTAGAATCCGTTAGGATAAACTTATTGAGTGAAGCCTAAAGTTTAACGTAAGAAAATTAGAGGAATCATGAGTAACCTTAACGAACAAATTGATCAGGAATTGCAAAACGCTAGAAACGTTTGCAGCACTGAAGGAGATACATCAGGTGACTGTGCTGCCGCTTGGGATGCGGTTGAAGAACTGCAAGCAGAAGCTGCTCACCAACGCGAAAAGAAGCCCACCAAGACAGCTTTTGAACAATATTGTGATACTAATCCTGATGCAGTTGAGTGTCGAGTTTATGACGACTAGAAGGGGAAGGTTTCTCTAGTTGCCTTTTTTCCCTTTGATTTATCTTAATCTCATAGCAGTGGGAATCCCCAAGATTTTCACTGCTTTTTAGCTTTATTCCCTTAAAACACCCCTTAGACAAATCTCATTTCAGATTTTTGGAGGAACTTACAAGAATAATGCAAGAAGAGCTTTGGTTTCAACCGTTAATCTGGACAGATTACCGATTGGCAATTGTTTTCACTGTCATTATCCCTTTGATTTTAACTATCTGGGCTTTTACACGCCAAGTTGATGCCATCGGTCGTTTATTGATTATCTATTGGCGAGTCGCTAGTTTATTGATGATTACAGTTTACTTGATGGCTCCTGGTTGGGTTGGAGAAAATACCCCGTTTGAAGCATTGTGTGGACAAATCGGCTTTATTACTGCGCTATTTGCCCGCATTCTGATTCCGATTTCTCTCTGGTTTTGGGTCGATTTGAATGATGAAATCAAAGATTTGCCAGGGAGTTTTCTCAAGTTGTTCATAACGTCGTGGCGTTGGGCAGTTACGGTTTATGCTAGTTTGGGAGCTATGGTGCATGTTCCTTTTCTTTCTTGTGCCATTTCTCAAAATAACTTGGAAACGCCTTTCTGTCAGGTTTGGATGCAAGCACCTGTCGCTTATTGGTCAATTATTCATAGAGACGCGACACCAGCCTTTTTAGGATTTTTGGGATTATTAGGCCTCTCGATTTACGTCCTCTATTTTGCCTACTTTTTGTTTATTCGACTCGGTAAACAGGGAAGAGCAGCCTTGGAACAGTAATCTAAATTTTTGTAGAGTGGGCATTGCCCACCCTATGTTTATTAATAATTTAAAGAGTAAATTTTAGACCGTAGACAAATTTATTTCGTTTGAAAAATATTCTGCACCATTTTCTTATCGACTTGGTTTGTTAATTGATCTAATTCTGCCACTTCTCCATCACTGAGTTGCCAACCCATAGCCCCTAAATTTTGTTCCATTTGTTGAACGGTTTTGGCTCCAGGAATCGGAATTGCACCTTTACACATACACCAATTTAAAGCAACTTGAGCCATGGTTTTTTGTTGAGTTGTTGCAATTTCTTGTAACCCGTTTAATAGTGGACGAATCTTAGGCAACATTTGTCGAAAAAATAATCCCCGAACCCCCTTGGGAAAGGGCCCATTTTCTGTATATTTTCCGGTTAATAATCCCAACGCTAAAGGACTATAAGCAATTAGTTGAATCCCTAATTCATCGCAAACCTCTTTAACCCCTAATTCTGTTAGAGGATAAGTTGATAAAAGAGAATATTGCACTTGTAATGTGGTGATAGGAATGTCTCTGGCGGCAAATTTTTCATAAACTTGTCTCAGTCGTTTTGGCCCATAATTAGACAGACCAACTCCTTTAGCTAGCCCTTGTTCGTAGAGATCTCCTAACCCATCTAATAAAGGCCATTCCTGCCAAGGTGCATAATTAGCCGTTGGCCAGTGCATCTGCACTAAATCGATCTTCCTCCCCAAGCGTTCAACTGAGGCTTTTCCTGCTGTTACCATTGAATTTCTAGTCCATCGCCAAGGATAGGCAGCTAATTTTGTGGCAATGCAAATATCTGCTTGATGAGGCCCTTGATAGGTTGCCGAAAATTTTCCCAATAGACTTTCACTGCGTCCGTTAAGTTTACCTGTTCCGTAGGAGTCCCCTGTATCAAATAAGGTAACACCTAGACTCACAGCAAGATTGAAAACTTTTTGCAGTTCAACATCCATGGTTTCATCATAACCCCACAAAAGTCTATTTCCCCATGCCCAGGTACCACATCCCATCTGAGACATCGAAAGAGAGGGATTTGTTACTGTTTGGATGTTTTTAGGGTTTTCTGATGGCTTTTCTTGCGGTGGTGTTTCCATTTTCAGGATTTTAAATATAGCTGTTTTTAACTTATAGTTAAAGTTTAACAAGCTCACCATTAAATTTTATCCCTAATCCCTATCACTAATCTTTACTGTAAGATTGGTGGAAAGTCAGATAATTTACAAATTATCCCCACAAGCTGCCCAATAAGCTTCTATTTTTTTATTAAATCCAACATTAATTGCTAGAGAGATTTAATAAAAAGACTAAATGTTTAAGTAAAGTAGCGACAAAAACGAGCATCAAAATGATGTTTTTTTCTTTGATTACAGGTTTGACAAAGGGTTTGTAAATTACTCATGTCGTTAC
>JBCDDV010000163.1:0-6140 GCA_039180145.1 Cyanobacteria bacterium P01_G01_bin.49
CCCTCAAACCCATCTGACTAAAGCAGGAACCCCAACCATGGGTGGTATTTTTTTTGTTCCGGTTGCTGTGATAGTTGCCTTAATTGGGTCGCAGTTGGATAAGAATGTGATTGCGGTGTCAGTCGTCACCCTTGCTTATCTCAGTCTTGGTTGGGTTGATGATTGGCAGATTCTACGACAACAATCTAACAAAGGGATCAGTCCCCGGATGAAATTGATCCTACAAATTGCGATCGCCGTTGGATTTTGTTTGTGGATGGTCTGGAGTCAACCGTCAAATATTACTGAGGTTAGTTTACCTGGCCAGATAGTTCTTCCCCTAGGAATCTTTTTTTGGATCTTAGCTGGATTTGTAATGGTTGCTGAAAGTAATGCTACCAACCTTACCGATGGTGTTGATGGATTAGCAGGAGGAACGGGGGCCTTAGCTTTTCTGGGATTAGGGGCTTTAGTTGCCACAAATTCGCCAGCATTAGCCGTATTTTGCGCTTGTATGAGTGGGGGGTGTTTAGGATTTATTCTTCATAATCGTAACCCTGCCAAGGTTTTTATGGGGGATACAGGTTCCCTTGCGTTGGGTGGTTCTCTTGCTGCGGTAGGAATTCTTAGTGGTAATCTTTGGGGACTGTTTATTCTAAGTGGTATTTTTTTCGTAGAATCTTTATCCGTAATTGCTCAAGTAAGTTACTATAAAGCCACCAAAGGCCCTGATGGTAAAGGAAAACGACTTTTAAAAATGGCCCCATTACATCATCATTTAGAGTTAACTGGTTGGGCCGAAACGCAAATTGTCGGAGTTTTCTATTTGATTAATGCAGTATTAGCTATACTAGCAGTGGTTTTGCGTTGACAAAAATGATAGTAATTAACCTGAGTTCGGGTTAAAGAATTAGAGTTCAATCAATTAATTTCTCAATGACTGGTGACTTCATTGGTAAGTGATTTTCCTTGTTCAAATTCAGTTATATTGGCAATGGTAGTGGTCGCAATATCATCAAGAGCATTTTCGGTAAAATAACCTTGATGAGAAGTAATCACCACATTGGGAAATGATTGTAATAATTGAAAAGTATCATCTTGTATAATGGTGTCAGACAAATCCTTAAAAAAGATGCCGTCTTCTTGCTCATAAACATCAATCCCCAGATGAGCAATTTTTCCGGATTTAATCCCTGAAATCACGGCTTTTGTATCAATTAATTTACCACGACTCGTATTAATTAACATCATGCCATGTTTCAAATCAGAGATATTTTTTGCATTGATTAAATGATAGTTTTCCGAGGTTAAGGGACAGTGGAGAGAAATAATATCTGAATTGACTAATAACTCAGATAAATCTACGTAATGAGCATTTTCAAGGGCTGTAAATTGAGGATTGGGGTAAGGATCGTATCCTAATAAATTACAACCAAAGCCTTGCATAATATTAGCGAAAATTATCCCAATTTTTCCAGTGCCAATAATTCCCACAGTGCGACCATGGAGATCAAAACCCAATAGCCCATTCAGGGAAAAGTTATCGTCTCGTACCCGATTATAAGCTTTGTATAATTTACGATTTAACATCAAGATAAGTCCCACTGCTAATTCTGCTACCGAATAAGGAGAATAAGCCGTAACTCGAACTACTTTGATACCTAGTTTAGCTGCAGTTTCTAGGTCAACATTATTAAACCCCGTACAGCGTAAGGCAATTAATTGTGTTCCTTGAGATGCTAAAGTCTCCAAAGTCTCTCTACCAAGATCATAATTAACAAAGACACAAATTGCCGTAAATCCTTCAGCTAAAGAAGCGGTTTCCGGTTTTAAAAGCGTATCAAAGTAAACGAATTGATGATTGGTTTTAGCTAAGTGATTAGCTTGATCTAAAAATTTGCGATCATAAGGTTCGGTACTGAATACAGCAACTTTCATCATTAGTTCCTATATTTTAGAATTTGCTAAAGAAGCCGTTTTATTAATTGCATCGTTTAAATCATCAAACCAATAAATCGGTAAAATATTCACCGTCTGTTTGATTGTTTCTAAATTTCCTCCCACCAGACGCACGACCAATTGAAAAGGGTCTGATTTCTTTGAACGACTATTACCCCGTTTGCGGGAGGAAGTTGCGCCTGTGGGCCGAGGTAAGCGGTCTTCGCTTTCTTGTTGAAGCACGAAAGGGTGACAATAATCAGCAATTACCTGACCGACCACTTCGGAGGTTTCACCACTCCCCAAAATATTAATGATAATCACCCGCAGTTCTGGTAATTTCATAATCTTTTCTAAGGCAATTCCCAATTGTTGGGCCAAAGATTTTGTGCTGCCTTTTTCTTCAATAATAAAAGCACAAGCTGGTTTCGTTTTTTGATTAACCAAAAGATCCCAGGTTGAGAGAGTCAGTCCCCAGCTATTACAAATCATTCCCACATTGCCCTCTCCCCCAGCAGTGCCTATCCAACGAGGTTTTTGAGAAGGGGTTCTGACCACCATTTGTCCTGGGGCCAAGTTAGGCTTATTTTCTACATTCGGCATTGCCAGACTAAGCAAATCAAGGTGACGAGATAAAGCGGTATCATTGACAGTAATTTTCCCATCCAGAGCCATGACTTCTCCTGCGGCACTCACAGCGAGGGGATTAATTTCAATGAAATCTAGATCTTTGTCGATAAATAGCTGATACATCTTTTCGACGATCGCACTGACACCATGAATTAGCCTTCCTTTCAGTCCCATTTGGGTAGCCAAACGACGAGCATAAAAAGGGGAAAACCCTTGATCGAGAACCACTTTTTGCATGTGTTTCAGCAAGATTTCCACATTAATGCCCCCTCTAGCTGAGCCGAGTAAGACAGGACATTGTAGTTGATAATCTAAAAGAATCGATAAGAAAAACTCCGCTTGAGCATTATAACGGGCTTCTGCGAGGATCACTTCCGGATATTCCCCTAAAATGGGTAAACTAAAAATTGCTTGAGCCGCCGCCACTGCATCAATAGTATTTTGCACGAAACGGATGCCCCCTGCCCTGCCTCGCCCTCCAGAATGGACTTGAGATTTTAAGACAACAGGATAGGGGATGTGTAAATGTTTAAGCTCACTAAGGTTAGCAATGGGTTGGGAGGGCAAAATCGGAATGCCCACCTGATGAAACAGTTCTTTGGCCTGATATTCGAGTAAATCCATCTTGTGTTGTTATGGCGGGTTTCCTATGAAATCCAGTTGTATGGAGCAGGGGAGATAGTTAACCGTTAACCATTAACTCCTGAATTTCTGAACTCCTAAATTCCTATTCCTCATTAACGAACTTGTTTAAGGCTTTCCACTTTCTTGGTAAACAGTTCCGTTAACAGACTTAGAACAGTACGATTTTCCCGAACTTTAATGTTGACGCTAACAGACATACCTGATTGTAAAGGAATTTCTCGATTAGACGTTTTGAGATCTTGTTGATCCAGTTGAATTTTAGCGGGAAAACGATAGAAACGGTTAATTTCATCGGGTTCTAAAGCATCAGAGCCGATAGAAATCACTTCCCCTTTAATATCACCAAACTCACTAAATGGGAAAGAATCAATACGAATATCAGCTTTTTGTCCTTGCCGAACAAAGCCAATATCTTCATTAGTAATATTAACTTCTGCAACCAGGTTGTCGGCGGGGACAATTTTTAATAAGGGTTCAGCTTGATTTGGGGGAGGAACATATCCGGGCCCTGCTTTTAAATCAAAGATTGTTCCACTGACAGGGGCTTTAATTTCTTGGTATTTTAGGGTAACTTGGGCGCGACTAATTTGACTGCCAACTTCAGCAATACGCTTAGCATTTTCTACCACAACTTTATTCAGTTGACTATCAATCTCAGCAATTCTTTCTTGATTATCAGAAATGCTATCTCGCACATCTTTTTCACTCAGTCTGACTGTATTGGTCAATCGAGCCTCAGCTTGATTAATGGCTAATTTTAATTCTTGTTCTCTCTCACCAAAACGCTCGATTTCTTTGAGGCGATCCTGAACTTGTTGCCGCTGCCGATCATACTCAATAGTACCGTTAGAGATTTGCTCAGTTAGGCTCTGTCTTCGTTCAGTAATCGATTGTCTTTGTCTTTCTACTTGTAACCCTGCCACAGCCCCTTCTTCTTGTAATGGGGCAATATCTTCGAGTATTTTTTCTTCAATTTCTAAAGCTCTTTTGGCCTCTTCTAAGGCTTGTTGATTTCGTTGTTTAAGTTCTTGGAGAACTTTACGGTCATCAAGTAACTGTTGTTTGGCATCGGCTAACTCAACTTGAGTTTGTCTGAGTTGTTTTTTGAGTTGTTCCATCTCGAATCGTGCCGCCGCCGCACGAGAAGAGGACTCTCCTTGGGCCGCTTCTAGTCTAGCGATTTGATCGGGTTTTAAGGTTACACCAGGGACTTTATTACCCAATTGAACTTGATAAAGTTGGTTTTCTGAGATCAAAGTGGCGCGGTTACGGGCCAAAGCCGCAACTTCTGCGGGGACTTCTAACTTAATAATTTCTCGATTAACTTCTTGTGGGTCAAGGGACTGGGACATCAAGGTACGATAAAATTTATTCTCTTGTTCGAGGGACTTCCTAACTTCTCGTAGGGAAGCTAATTCAGCAGTGGTTGCTTCAGAGTCCAAGATGACTAAAACTTCTCCTTTTTCAACCAGATCACCATCGTCAACAAAGACTTTTTCAACAACTCCGTCAACAGGGGCCTGAATTTCTTTAACCGTTCCTTTGGGTTTTAATTGTCCTTGGGCCGCAACAACTTGTTCAATTTTGGCCACTGATGCCCAAAGAACGCTAGCGGTGGTGACACCGACAATTGTCCAAACCACTGCCCGTGACCAAGTAGGAGACTGTCGCAAAATAACCGCTTGTTCAGAGGTAATTGGGGCTAAGAAATTTTGGGAGAAAGGATCATCAGATTGATTGGTGGTACTTAGGTCTGATTTTGTACCGTTCTGGTTAGTTTGAGTGAGTTGATCCTGTTTAGGTTCTTGGCTGTTGATTTGATTCATGATTTTTGATCCTTAGCTTAATTAATTTCCCTGTTGTTTTAAAGGTCAAACGTATGTTGTACAAAAACATAGAGTTTAATAATTTCTCTACATTTTTTCGCGGTTGAATTACTGATTCGCTTCTTGTTGCTGGTAAAGGTAGTAATAGCGGCTTTTTGCAGCCATTAATTCTTGATGGCTTCCTTGTTCAACGACTGATCCCGAATCCATCATGATGATCACATCGGCACTTCTAATAGAACCAAGGCGGTGAGTAATGAAGAAGACTGTGCGATCGCTAAAGGCACTTAAAAGATTTAAACAAACTTGTTGTTCTGTGGCATAGTCTAAAGCACTGGTGGCTTCATCTAAGACGAGAATCCGGGGGTTTTGCAGCACCGAACGGGCGATCGCCACGCGCTGTCTTTGTCCCCCTGAGAGGGCTGAGCCTCTTTCTCCTACTCTGGTATTGTACCCATTAGGCAAGGTCATAATAAACTCGTGAGCAGAGGCAATTTGGGCTGCTTCGATAATTTCTTCGGTACTAGCATCGGGATTGGTTAAGGCGATATTATCTTGTACCGTTCCATCGAATAGTAGGGGATCTTGGGGAACCACGCCCACCTGACGACGCAGAGAATAGAGTTCTACCTTGGAAATATCGTAGCCATCAATAAGAATACGCCCTGATTCGGGTTCGTATAATCGTGAGATCAACTTGGTTAAGGTACTTTTTCCGGCTCCACTGCCTCCGACTACGGCAATAAAGGTTCCGGCAGGGAACTCGATATCAATGTTATAGAGTTGTAGAGGCCCATGTTTTTTAAAGCGGAAACAGACCTTATCGTATTTAACATCTCCTCGAACTGAAGGCATGGGAATATTTTGGCGATCGCGTTCTGCTTCTTGGGGAGTATCGACAATATCGGCTAAGCGTTCTAACGATAAGGCGGTTTCTTGGAAGTTTTGCCACAGTTGAGTTAATCGTAAGATAGGAGAGGTCACATAACTGGCGATGATTCGGAAAGCAATTAATTGCCCTAAACTGAGTTCTCCTATCTTACGATTAACTCAACTGTGGCAAAACTTCCAAGAAACCGCCTTATCGTTAGAACGCTTAGCCGATATTGTCGATACTCCCCA
>JBCDDV010000164.1:0-6129 GCA_039180145.1 Cyanobacteria bacterium P01_G01_bin.49
CTTTTTTTTAGAGTAAAAAAATACAGTGTTTTTACGCAAATGACTAGAGAAAATATATTTTCTATAGAAAGAAAAATGAGTAATAATAAAGTTAAATTTCAGATAATAATTAAAGAGATATCATCCTTTTATTCTATCGATTCATGTGAATTTAATTTAAGAAAATTTAATTTAGATAAAGCTATTTTAAAATGACAACCGAACTTGTTCTGTCTTCTTCAACGTCAAAAAGATGGCGATCGCGTTTCGCGTAGTCCAAATGATTCAAAGAAATTATTTTAAAGTGAGTGCATAAAAAGAATAGTTCATTTCTATGAATAAAGAGAAGCATAACCGCTTAATTTAAAGAGGAATGATTATGATGAAACTTAGTGTTACTCAAAAACAATCTCAGACAAAAACTAAACAGTCAATAGTAGCTAAATGGATAATGATAGATTCCCATCTTGTTTGCCGATGGGTGTTTGAAGAAAATTTGAAAAGCGATGGCAAATAAAATGATTAGGTCAAACAAAGCAGGAACGCTAAACATGAATAAATATAGAAAACAATTACCATAATTACCATAATTACCAGAGAACTTGTTCCTTTCTGACATGAAATGAAGTTGCCTCATTTTGCTGCGTTTGATCTATGAAAACGTAATTTCAACAAAAATTTTGTGGCCGACAGAGAACACAAGACCTCTGCTAGAAGTAGTATTCTTCAAGGTCTGGTGCTGCAGCGGCACTCCCTTAGGGAAACCGCCGATTATGAGCGATCGCTTACTTATCCTTATGGTTTGATTTCATTTTAGAGAAACGAAAGTAGTTTTTTACGTCTGTCGAACTCACTTGGGAAAAGGGTGGGATAGAATAAAAGCAAATTCAACACTTATTGACGATGGCTGCTTCCGATTTGATCATCTGGCTAAAAGAACGCACCAGCCTGACTTTATTGAGTTCTGAAGTGTTAGAGAAGATCGCGCTTCAGATGAAGCCAATTAAGGTTGAGGCTGAGCAAACGCTAGTAGTAGCCGGAACTTCCCCTGAAGGACTATATATTCTGAAATCTGGACAGATTCAAAGTCGCGGACAAGCAACACCTGAATTAGGCTTACTTCCAGGGACAGTGATTAACTTAAAAGCGTTAATTTTAGAACAACCTGTCTCAGAAACCCTGACAACTTTGAGTGAATGCGAATTGTGGTCTATTGCTGCCCCAGAGTTTAAGTTATTACTGGAACAATATCCTGATATCACTCAAGCTTTCTCCCAACAACTGGCCAAAGAACTTGAGCAACTATCTTCTGAACTAAGTTTTGAACAGGAACGACAGACCATTCTACGCCCCTATATTGTTACCAAAGTGAAGCGGGGGGTAATCGGAAAAAGTCGCTATGCTGTAAAGTTGCGATCGCAGATTAAAACCCTGTCAGATAATCGTCAACCTGTGTTGATTTTTTGGGAACCTGGTTTACAAAAAGACAATTTGGCAGCCTTGATTCATTTTAGCTCCCCCTTCCGTCGAGAGCCAATTATTCAAGTCAATTGCTCTCAATTGCAAGCCAGTGGTGCAGACTTATTCGGACGAGCAGGGGGAAAATTAAGCTTGCTCGATGCATTAGGGGACGGAACCTTAGTGTTAAATAATCTTCAAGAACTGACTCCCGAATTATTCAAACCCATTGCTGAGTTACTCAAACATCGAACTTATACGCCTGTTAGCCGTCAGGAAAAGGCTCAAGCAGTTCCCAAAACAAGTCAGGCCAGAATCATCATCATTTCTGAAAAAAAGCTCTCTAGTATTGATGGTCTGATTGAAAATATAATTACAGTTCCTCCCCTGCGAGTCCGCAAAGCAGACATAGAGGATTTGGTTAATTACTACATTAGCTTAATTTGTCGGGGGAGAGGTCTGGCCAAAGTTTGCATCACACCTGAAGCTCTCAGAAGGCTGCAAGCCTATGATTTTCCTAATAATTTAAGAGAACTCGAAAATCTCATTGATCGGGCGATCGTTCAGTTACAAGGCTATCCAGAAATTACTGAAGAAATTATCTGGCCCTCGCAAAGCAAAAAACAACAATTTCGCCTCAATCTTCTCAATACTTACCCCCGCTTGCGCCACTTTTTGCGTAGTCCTTGGTATCCTGATCGCCTTAATTATGGTTTTACTCTGACCGCTTTTGCTGCCATTAATATTATCCTTTTTATGGGGCCACAAACGCGATCGCAAAACTTTGCTCTTAATTTATTTTGGGCTTGGTGGTGGCCACTAGTTTTAATCGGATTTCCCTTTGTCGGACGTTTCTGGTGTTCGGTTTGTCCCTTTATGATTTATGGAGAAATCACCCAAAAAATTTCACTTTGGTTATTTCCCCGTAAACTCAAGAAATGGCCCCGTCAAACGGCTGAAAAATGGGGCGGTTGGTTTTTATTTGGTTTATTTGCTTTGATTCTCTTGTGGGAAGAACTTTGGGATTTACCAAATACTGCCTATCTTTCTTCTTGCTTATTGCTTTTGATCACAGCAGGTGCAATGATTTTTTCAACCATTTTTGAACGTCGCTTTTGGTGTCGTTATTTATGCCCCATTGGTGGCATGAATGGGATGTTTGCCAAACTATCAATGACAGAATTACGAGCGCAACAGGGAACTTGTTCAGCCGAATGTACTACCTATCAATGCTATAAAGGCGGCCCGCAAAAAGGAGAAGGCCTCGAAACCAATGGTTGCCCTTTATATTCCCATCCAGCCCAACTAGAAGATAATCGAGATTGTGTTTTATGTATGACCTGCTTGAAAGCCTGTCCTCATCGTTCTGTGGAGTTTAATTTACGCCCTCCTGGAATTGAGTTATGGACAACCCATATGCCTCGAAGTTATGAAGTTGCGTTGCTGTTTCTTCTCTTAGATGCCGTTTTTTTACATTGCTTACCACAAATACAATCTCAAGTAGGAATTTCTTGGGATCTCACTCAATTTTGGATACACGGGGGAGTAGCTATTTTGGCGTTGAGTCTGCCAGCAATATTGCCTCTAGGAACTCATCAAATGATGCGGTTTTTCTTACAGTTCCAATCAACACTAAAACCTCGCTCATTTATTGAATTAGCTTATGGCTATTTACCTTTAGTTTTAGCTGGAAATTTAGCTTATTATTTACAGCTTGGACTAGGAGAAGCTGGTAAAATTCTCCCCCTCACTTTAGCAACTTTTGGATTGTCAGGAGAAGGGTTACCCATTTTAGTTGCTCATCCTGCCGTTATTGCTTTTCTACAAGGCACGGTTTTAATCGCTGGTGTTTTTTTATCGATTATTCTAACTCAAAAAATTGCCAAACAGTCCTTGAAATGGTTACTTTTTCAACATTTATCTACTTTAATTCTAGGGATAGGTTTATGGAAAGTTATTCTTATTTGATAAAGGCTAAAAGGTCGAACTCCTGACGTATTTCTAAAAGAGAACGGTTCAAAAGAAATTCGTAATCAAAAAAAGGGTAATATTTTCTTGTGCCACGAGTTTTGAGCCAGATAGTTATAATTTCTGGTAATAATCGCGGTAAAACGAACAAAATCGAGCTATACAGCCATAAAACGCCATGCTGTCTAATTAAATCATCGTACATAATATCTATTGCAGGTCTAATTTTGGGATCTTTACGAGTATAGATGTAGTCATTAAACTTAAAATCGCTTGTCCAAAAACTCAATGGTAATATTTTAATTTCATCATACATATGAGTGTCACAACCAAGAACAACATGAGAAATATCATGTGCCAACAAGATTTTGGCAAATTCTGGAGGAAGTTGTTTAGGATTGGTGATACTGGGATTTAGCTCATAATACTCTTCTAATCCTTGCTGAAGGGTCTGAGTGCTATGTTTATTACAATACTGAGGATGGTAATGATGACTCACTTTAATACGATACGAAACAGTTTCGTAAATTATAATAACACTTATGAGTAAAAGCAATAAAAAAACACCAGGAAGACCTCGCAGTGCCAAGTCTCATCAGGCGATATTGAAAGCTACTTTGGAATTATTAGGGGAAGTTGGTTTTGAAACCATGAGTATTGAAGCCATTGCATCCCGCGCCAAAGTAGGCAAAACAACGATTTATAGACGCTATAGTAGTAAAGAAGAATTAGTAGCTGACGCGATTGAAAGTATTAGACAAGATGTCGTGATTCCTGACACCGGAAATCTTTGGAGTGACCTTGATGAATTGATTGAAAATGCTGCACAGATTACTCTTAGTCCTTTGGGAAGACAAACTGTAGCTATGATTATCAGCAGTGCTTCTGGTAATGCTCAATTTGCTCAAATTTATTGGACAAAATATCTAGAACCGCGGCGAGAAGCCTTTTCTATCATCATCGAACGAGCCAAAATGAGAAATGAAATTCAGACCGATCTTGATTCTAGTTTAGTATTTGACTCTATAAGTGGGATTATGCTCTATGTTCTTATTTTTCAGCCTACTAAAACTGAATCTTGGACAGAATATGTTCGACGTGCATTACATTTATTATTTCAAGGTGCATTGGACAAGTCTTCACCAAAATAATATTGTAATTTTCTGAGATCGTAAGCGGAAAAAAAATTTGTAGTATCGGTTTTAATTGATTCTATTTGCTAGGTGATCGCCTAATTTATTCGATTGTAATAAGCTAGATGAGATTAACATTTCAGAAACTTGAGAAAAAACACGCATTGGCGATTCTTCAGTGGCACTACCTTCCTCCTTATGACTGCTATAATTTTGATGCAGATAATCTTCAAGAGGATTTACACTATTTACTTGAGGAAAAAAATGCCTTTTTTGCCATCTTAAACCAACGAAAAGAACTCGAAGGTTATTGCTCTTTTGGCCCTGATGGTCAAGTACCAGGTGGTTGCTATAGTGCTGAAGCTATTGATATTGGTATGGGAATAAGACCAGATTTAATTGGTCAGGGACGAGGAAAAAAGTATGCAAAAGCTGTAGCAATATACGGAATAAACCGATATCAAATAAAGCAGTTACGAGTAACAATCTTGGAATTTAACAAGCGATCGCAAAAAGTATGGCAACAATTGGGATTTAATCAAGTTGAGAAGTTTATCAAAATAGGAACTGAAGAAAAATTTATCGTTATGACTTGTACAGTCAGTAAGTTTAGCGTTAATAAAAATAACTTTAATCTGAATTGATGTTTACTCGTCAATTAAATTTATAAAAACTTTATTTCTGGATAAGCTAGCATTGCTTTATCTTCGGTCATAATTACTAATTCATGTTGTAAAGCTTGAGCCATTATTAGACGATCAAATGGATCGCGATGTAATAAAGGAAGATTAATTAGTTGAGAAAGAGTATTTTCTTCGACAGTCAATGTTTTAATTAAATGTTTTCTTCTCTCCATTGGTAAATAAGTGTCTGGAGAACTTGGAAAATTGAGCTTGCCTACTTGATATTTGATTACACATTCCCAAATAGAGACAACGCTTAAGAATCTTTCATTATTGGGATCTCGAATTGTTTGGCAAAATCTGTCTGATAAGCGTTTGCTATCATCAATAAGCCAGAGAAAAATATGGGTATCTAAAAGTATTTTCATTGAGGATTATTGAACAAATCTAGAATTTCATCTGGCAGAGGATCATTGAAGTCATCAGGAACGACAAATTCGCCTTTAGCAAGTCCAATTGGTAGCGGTTTATTTTGTTGTCGATAAGATGCAACTATTCTGTCAATATCTTCATTAGTCACGGGGATTTCATTTTCTATCGGTTGTTTATGTTCTAAAGAATTGACAAATTGATAAACTGAATTAAGTTGTTCGGTAGATAAGTTATTTAGCTTGCGATTTAATTCTTCTTTGATGTTAGTCATTGTTCTTAAATGTTATGTATATACATTGCTGTTTACTTCTATTAAAGCCTACTTGTATTCAACCGTACTTTAAATTAGTAAAAGCGATCACGTTTCTCTTATACTACGTTATCGTAGATCGCAGTATATAGCATTTCCCATGCTCATGAGGTACACTAGCAGAGAACTATTGAATGCGATCGTTTAAACGATGAGACCTTACTCTGTAGACTTGAGAAACAAGATTGTAGAAATTTGGAAAAAGGAAAAAAGTTCCATCAGAAAA
>JBCDDV010000165.1:0-6109 GCA_039180145.1 Cyanobacteria bacterium P01_G01_bin.49
GGTGGCGTGGGGTCGCTCCGCTATTTTAATCGTTGTCTGAAACACCCATGATCTCGTTTCTTGGGTCGCTTCTTACGAAGAAGCGTGGGTCGACCCGCTAAACATCATCCAACTCAGAACTCCGAACTTCTAACCCCGAACTCAGGTTAATTATGCCATTAAAACCCCTTTAGAACTAGGAATAGAATTGGCACGACGGGGATCAATTTCTAAAGCCATTTTCATTGATCTGGCAAAGGCTTTAAAGGTAGCTTCAATAATATGATGAGAGTTAATGCCGTCCAGTTGACGAATATGTAATGTCATCTGACTATGATTAACAATAGCGACAAAAAACTCCCTCACTAATTGAGTATCGTAGTTGCCAACTCTTTGGGTGGGAATTTGTAAACCATAGCTTAAATGGGGTCTTCCTGAAAAGTCTAGAGAAACTTGAATCAATGCTTCATCTAAAGGGGCAATAAAATGACCAAACCGTACAATTCCTTGGCGACTTCCCAATGCTTTTGCTAACGCTTGACCTATGGTTATTCCCACATCTTCATTGGTGTGATGATCATCAATATCAGTGTCTCCTGTTGCTTTAACATCTAAGTCAATTAACCCGTGAGAAGCAATTTGATGTAACATATGATTTAGGAAAGGAATGCCTGTTTCTACATGGCAACTTCCTTGACCATCCAAATTGAGAGTAACTTGAATATCCGTTTCTTTTGTGGTGCGGCTAACTGAAGCAATTCTATGAGGAAAAGGGGGAATAATTGAGGGGGAATTAGTAGGAGAAGTATTTTGAGTTTGCATAGGTTTGTATCAAATAAAACGTTGGTCAGGTCGTACTCTTATTATGTCCTCTAACAAGTTTCTGTCGTTGGATCACACATGGTAGTTGGATCTTCCCCTACGCCGGATACAGGATCGATATTATAATTATAAAGCTCAGCCCCTGTTGCTGCATTAAACACCATGACATGACCGTCATAAGGATTAAGAACAACCCGAAATTGTCCATTACTTCCGATAAACTCTTGAGACTCGTTACGCTTAAGTAGTCCTCGAAATTTAAAATCTTTTTCTGTAATTTGCATTACCAAGCTATTAAAATCTAACACTTTGACATAAGTGGTTAAATTTGGTCTTTGCGTAAGCTTAATAGGATAATTAGTAACAGGGTTTAGGGCATTGATAGGATAATTTCCAAGCAATAGAAGGGATAAAATACTCAAGAAAATAGCAAAACGTAAACAATACACGAAAGTTTCTCCTCTTAGTCAATCCGTAGATGATAATGCAATTTATTTCAAGGATACCAACAACTAAAGTTTTCGGGATACTTTTAAGAAGATAATCCGTCATCGATGTAGGGAAGGGAAAAGACTATGATAGAATTGCTGAAATTTGTCCTAGTCTCAGTCTTGATTGACAATTTGCTATCTTGCTCACTCTCTCCTTAATTCACACTAATTGAGTATTATTTATGAAACTATTAGATTCTAAAGGCCGTTTATTTGGAAAAGTTAGTATTTTAGATCTTGGAGCCGCACTGGCGATTTTCTTGGTCATTGTTGGTATCTTTGTTGTTCCCGGCAAGTCAGGAACCAGTATTACGGCACAAGTTGCCAAAAAAAATATCGAAGTTGATGTAATAGTAAGAGGTTTGGGGGTCAGCGATCCCTCTATTTTGATTGACGGACTTAATCAAACGAAAAAAACCAACATTGTTATTCGTAATCAACCCTCTGGACAATTTGAAGTCAAAGCCGTGAAACCCCTTCCTAGAACCACTGTTGTTCCTCAACCTGATGGTTCTGTTAAAGCGTTGCCTGATCCCAGACCGGAGGTGGTCTTCTTTCAAGATATGATTCTGACCTTAGAAGGAAAAGCTCAAATTACAGATACTGGGGCAGTAGTTGGCCAACAAAAGGTGAAAATTGGCACACTAATTGAGCTAGAAGGGAAAGACTATAATTTTAATACTAGTACCATTGCGGTCAGAGTTCTGAAGTAATTAACCTCAGTTCGGTTTAAATAATTAGTTAAGTTCAGTACACCTTGTTGATGGTTGATTGTTAATGGTTCATTGGAAGTCTCGATAACTATTAACTTAATTCTTGTCATCAGTTTCTAGCGTTCGCGATCTTATACTCAATCTTCTTATCCCGAACTCAGGTTAATTAGGAGAGGAGGGGATGATCACTTTTGAGTCATTACCTTTCCTCGTCCATCCTTAACAAATAACCCTAGAAACCAAAAGACGATACAATAGAGGGTTCAAATGGTAGGATGACAAAAGCGGGTCATTGGTGAATATATGGCAGAAACTTTATTATTTAACGCACTTCGTCAAGCAATTGATGAGGAAATGGGAAAAGACGATACAGTATTTGTTTTGGGAGAAGATGTGGGCCATTATGGTGGTTCTTACAAAGTCACCAAAGACCTCTATAAGAAATATGGGGACTTGCGGGTTCTCGATACTCCCATTGCCGAAAATAGCTTTACCGGAATGGCAGTAGGGGCAGCGATGACAGGGTTGCGTCCCATCATTGAGGGGATGAATATGGGCTTTTTATTACTAGCCTTTAACCAAATTGCTAATAATGCAGGAATGCTACGCTATACTTCTGGGGGAAACTTTAAAATTCCTATGGTTATTAGAGGCCCAGGGGGTGTGGGAAGGCAACTAGGGGCCGAACATTCCCAACGACTAGAAGCTTATTTTCATGCAGTTCCTGGTTTAAAAATTGTGACGTGTTCTACTCCCTACAATGCCAAAGGACTCCTCAAAGCAGCTATTCGGGATGATAACCCCGTCCTCTTCTTTGAACACGTTCTTCTCTACAACCTTAAAGAAAATTTGCCTGACCATGAATATATCGTTCCTCTAGATAAAGCAGAAATTGTTCGTGAAGGGAAAGATGTCACCATTCTCACCTACTCTCGCATGCGTCACCATTGCTTACAAGCATTAAAACAAATGGAAAATGAGGGCTATGACCCGGAAATTATTGATCTAATTTCCCTCAAACCCTTTGACATGCAAACCATTGGCAACTCCATTCGCAAAACCCATCGCGTGGTAATTGTTGAAGAATGTATGAAAACAGGAGGCATTGCTGCCGAATTGATTGCCCTAATTAACGATAACTTTTTTGATGAATTAGATGCTCCTGTGGTCAGATTATCCTCTCAAGACATTCCTACCCCTTACAATGGAATGTTAGAAAGATTAACCATTGTTCAGCCTCCCAAAATTGCCGAAGCAGTAGAAAAATTAATGACACTGCGAATTTAAGCCCCATTATTCCCAGGACTCACTATGCAAAAGCAGCGTTTGCTGATCGCTTTAATTCTTGCCCTTGTCGTCGGTGCGATCGCCATTTTGTCCGCCCTTCCTCTACAACTAGGATTAGACTTAAAAGGTGGGGCCCAATTAACCATCCAAGTAAAGCCCACTGAAGAAGTCACACGTATTACCCAAGAAGATTTAGATGCACAAAAAACGGTCTTAGAAAATCGGGTCAATGGCTTGGGAGTGGCTGAACCCATTGTTCAAACCCTCGGACAAGATAAAATTGTTGTGCAATTACCAGGCGTGACAGACCCTGAACAAGCAGAACGGGTTTTGGGGGGGACGGCACAATTAGAGTTTCGCAAGCAACGCCAAGGAACAGAAGGGCAATTTAACGCTGAATATACCATTCAACGGCAAAAAGAAGCTGAATTGACTGTTCTCAGACAGGGAGACACAACCCCAGAAGAATCTGAAAGAATTGCAGAATTAAGCAAATCCTTAGAAGAATCCAATCAAGCGATTTTAAAATTATTTGACCCTGTGGGATTAACTGGCCAAAACCTAGAAAATGCTCGTTATGGCCCCACTCAAGGAGTTCAATGGGAAGTTATCATTGATTTTGACAATGAAGGAGGTCGAAAATTCGCCGAACTGACAAGAGATATTGCAGGAACCGGCCGCACCATTGGTATTTTTCTTGATGATGTTCTCATTAGCGCGCCTGTGGTTGGTGCCGAATTTGCAGCCACGGGAATCACTGGAGGAAGTGCGGTTATTACGGGTAACTTCACCACAGAAACCGCCAATGAACTGGCGATACAGTTGCGAGGAGGATCTTTGCCGTTTCCGGTAGAAGTGGTTGAAAATCGTACCGTTGGAGCAACATTAGGAAAAGATAGTATCCGACGAAGTATTTATGCCGCAGTGGCTGGATTAATTCTGGTATTAGTTTTCATGGGAGTTTATTATCGTCTTCCCGGCATCTTAGCTGATTTAGCATTGGGTGTTTATACTATTCTTACCTTGGCTTGTTACTCCTTAGTTGGGGTAACCTTAACCTTACCCGGAATTGCTGGATTTATTCTCAGTATTGGTATGGCAGTGGATGCTAATGTTCTCATTTTTGAGCGAACCCGTGAAGAATTGCGATCGGGGAAAACGCTTTATAGTTCGGTAGAGTCAGGGTTTTATCGAGCCTTTTCCAGCATTTTGGACAGTAATGTCACCACGTTGATCGCTTGCGGTGCATTGTTTGCCTTAGGATCGGGTTTAGTTAAGGGGTTTGCCCTTACCTTGGCAATTGGAGTTTTAGTTAGTATGTTCACGGCTTTAACTTGTAGTCGGACTCTACTATTAGTAACAGTTTTGGGACTTCCTGGTGTCCGTAAAAAACCTGAACTATTTTGCCCTAATTTACCGACTGCGACAAAATTTTAGGAAGCAGACAGTTAGTAATTTTCTTAGTTTCTACGGAAAACAACGGCTATGCAATTAAATGTAATTAAATGGGAACGGTTATGGTGGTCAATCTCAGCGTTGGTCATCTTGGGAGGAATTATTGCAATGGTAATTTCCTATTCAGCATTTAAAGCCCCTCTACGTCCAGGGTTAGACTTTATTGGGGGAACCCGCTTACAATTACAGTTGGCCTGTGCGGTTGAAGGAAACTGCCAAAAATCGATTGATACTGGAGAAGTGAGAGAAATTGTCGCACAACGGGATTTAGGAAACAGTACGATTCAAGTTTTAGAAGGAAATATTCTCTCTATTCGTACCCAAACCCTTGATGTGGATCAACGAACGCAATTACAACAAGAATTAAACGAAAAAATAGGCAAATTTGATCCTGAAACAATTCAAATTGATACTGTTGGCCCTACTATTGGAAAAGAATTATTTGAGTCAGGTATTTTAGCTCTGTTAGTCTCTTTCTTCGGCATTGTTGTTTATCTGAGTATCCGTTTCAAATTTGATTATGCTTTATTTGCTATTTTAGCCTTGCTTCATGATGTGTTAATTACTGCGGGGATTTTTTCAGTTTTAGGATTAGTCATTGGCGTAGAAGTTGACAGTCTATTTTTAGTCGCATTATTAACGATTATTGGATTTTCAGTGAATGATACGGTAGTGATTTATGACCGCATTCGGGAAAATATTGATAAGTCTTCTAATTTGCTTTCTATTAATGAAATTGTTGATAATTCTGTTAATCAAACCTTGACTCGTTCAATTAATACCAGTTTAACAACTATCTTGCCTCTGCTTGGGATTTTCTTATTTGGGGGAGAAACTTTAAAGTATTTTGCTTTAGCCTTAATTATTGGATTTATTGCAGGAGCCTATTCTAGTATTTTCATTGCCAGTACCTTACTTGCTTGGTGGCGCAACCGCCAGGAATTATCCCAAGGTTAAAACACAGTTTCGCCAATAGTTAATCTTTAAACAATGTAAAATCTCCTGACCCTCCCTTTTCCTTATTCACAACTTTGTATTTTTGTCAACTCATGAGTAATTATACTTGGTTAAATTTTAGTACATTTGCTCAAAATAAGAGATGAAAACAACTGTAATATAGGACAAAATTAGAGAGGTATGAGATTGAATAACGAAATAATAAGACTTACAGCGGTTATTTTTAGGACGGCACAGACTGACTGTAGATTTTTATTCTTTCTAATCATACCACAATGGCGTAAACTCGTTGCTTATTGCAAATGATTTTCACATTTTGTCAAGGGCAATAAATTTTCAATGATTTATATTTTAAAATTAAAACTGTGTCACTAATAGGTTGAAATTATTGATCATTGTCCAAAA
>JBCDDV010000166.1:0-6101 GCA_039180145.1 Cyanobacteria bacterium P01_G01_bin.49
CAACTATTGTAACACCTACTCAAATTCGTCAATCTTCCTTTAATGCTCAATCGTTGAGGGTTTTGGCATTAGGAGATAGTCTAGTTTATGGGTATGGCGATACAGCAGGGGGAGGTTGGGTTGAACGGCTACGTCGTCGCTGGATGGGACACAATAATGGTCATGTTTTGTATAACTTGGGGGTTCGTGGCGATCGCACCTCTCAGGTAGGAGAACGGTTAGAAGTTGAATTTCGCCATCGTGGAGAGTTACGCAACCGAGTACCCGATCTGATTATCCTGTCAGTCGGTGTTAATGACTCTGCTAGATTAAGACGAACCAATGGTCGTTTATTCACTGATTTTGAGATATTTCAACATCAAATGGGGGACTTATTAGATCAAGCGCAGCATTTATGCCCTGTTCTTTTTGTGGGAATGGTTCCCGTTGATGAAGCCAAAATGCCTTTTATTGATTGTTTTTATTTTAATCACTGTGATCAGTACCGTTTTAAAGAAGCCACTAAGCAAGCTTGTCAGTCTCGTCAAATTCCTTACTTAGATATTTTTGATTTATGGTTGGGACGGGGAGAACATTCTGTTAGATCATTATTGAGTGAAGATGGACTTCATCCTAATGTAGCTGGATACGAAACTTTATTAGATGATGTTTTAAATTGGCAACCTTTTCATCAATTAATTGATAGCCAGTTATCAAGAACCCTAAAGGTGATTTAATGCAGTGATTGAAATCACTAGATTAGTCATATCTTAATCATTATCCGTATTAGTCCTTAAATTACAATAAAAAGGAACAAATAAATGTAAGCAGTATTATGGTGAAAGCATCTAACGAACCTCTCCAACCCAACCCTTTTTGTACTTATCGAGATCCCAAAACAGGATTATGGGTTGTTGTTCCTAAGTCACCCACTGATATTGTTAACCATAAATCATCTGAAGATAAATTTTCTGTTTAAAAGGTAAAAGTATTAACATTGCCATCAACACTTTGATCCAGACATTGGTTAGGTTGATTGTTCGTTGGAATTCTCAATCAACTAATTAACTCAATCCCTATTAAAAAGTTCCCCTTTCCCTTACCTCACCTCACAGTTAATGTTAATTGCGTCTGACTACTTAGACATTATATTTGCTCAAACCATTTTGTAATTCCTTCTGCTAAAATTTCAGCTAACTTTTTTTGCTCCTCTGAATTAGTCACCCATTCAAACTCAGTGGGATTAATCATAAAGCCTAATTCTAGAAGAACTGAAGGTGCTGTATGAGGACGAGTTAAGGCTAAGTTATTCCAGAATACACCATAAGAAGGGCGATCGCCTTTTTCAACTAAATAATTGTGTAGAAATTTTGATAAGTTTTCTCCTTGAGGATGATACCAAAATACACCAATACCTGCTGTATTAATCGCGTCACCATCATCAGGAAGAGCATTATAATGAATAGAAAGAGCGATGGTAGGTTTTATTTTCTTAATGGTTTCTGCCCTTTCTTCTAAGGAAACATTTTTATCAGTTTCTCTGGTCATATAAACTGTTGCGCCTCGTTTCAATAACGCCTGTTTTAATAACTGAGAAATAATTAAATTGACTGATTTTTCGGGATAACCATTTGGCCCTTTCGCTCCTAATTCATCGCCACCATGACCAGGATCTAGTAAGATTTTAATATTTTTAAGAGATTGGGTATTTTGGGCATCTATCTTGGGTGAATGACGTAATGTCAAAATTAAGTTGTTGTCTTCATAATTTAAGTCATATCCCCATTGTTGATCTTCGGTTAATTCAAAATAATAGTCAATTTGACCAGGTTTGACTTGTTGCCAGGTAAAATGTTTAATAAGTGGTTGATATTCTAGGCGAATCGTATCAGTTTGCGCGGTTGTATTATATAAAGTTAAAGTAAATTTATTATTCTCTTGTTTGACACTAATGGGAACGGGAAGAGTCAAAGGAAAAATGGCTTTTGTTGCTTCTTGATCTTTTTCAAATTTAATACTTCTAATTAACGCATTCGCTGAGGTTAAATTCGGTAAAAGTTGGGTTTCATCTTCTTTGATCCACGCGCCATAATCTAATTGTAACCATTCTCCTTCTTGACCAATCACTGAGGCAGTTGTTCCTTTCGGTAAAGGGGTTAATCGAGAATAAGTTGTGCTTGGGCCTGTTCTAGCAACCCCTTCTTGAGCAGTGATTTCGATAATTTTTAATTGCTTAGGATTAAGAATTTCAACCTTTCCGGTTCCTTTTTGAGTAATGGTTTGATTATTCAGTTTGAGAGAAAATAAAGGGTATCCCAATTGCCCAGAATTAGGGAATTTTTGACAGCCTTGATATTGGTGAATTGTAGTAGGATTTATAGTATTAGAGTCTGTAAGAATTGCGGAATTAGGGGGTAATTCAACCGTTTTTTGTTGTGGTAATAAAGGAATAATTTGATTAGCAATATTAACAGAAACTTCGGCATTAGGAGATGCGATCGCACCAAAACAAAGAAGGCGATTAGGTAATATAGAAATATTTTGACCAGGAGTTAACGAGTTATTGGCAAATCCGATTTCTTGAGGAATTGTTGGGGTAGAAGAAATTCGAGTTACCGTTAAATTAATTGTTTTATTATTATGACGCAAAGTAAACTGATTAGCTCCTATTTTTAAGGGAAACGTGGGAGCAAAATTTCCTTGTTGACTACGGTTAATTTTTTGTCCATTAATAGTCACGTCTTCTTGAGGAGATGCAGTTCCAATTAAAAAGATTTTTTCAGCAGTTGTTTGGTGGTTTGGAGGAGGATAAGCTAAATATAAAGGTTGTTGACCATAAGCAGCAGGCATATCAATCAGATAACTTTCTAAAATGATCAGACTGCAAACTGCTAATGCTAATATTTTGTACATATTTTAACTTGATGATCTTTGTAAAATATCTTGAGCAGAAAGCCCATCGCCTTGATAACCAAAGTACCATAAAGTGGCTGCCGCTTCAGCTAAATTAACCTGTTTTTTCGGTTGAAAAAGCGTTGTATAACCAAAGACACGACGCACATTAGATTGTTCCCCATTCTGAAAGTCTGCATACAAAGCTTGCACTGCTTTTCCATCAATTTTAGCTACATCTTGAAAGCCCCAAGTTTCTTTAATATTATCAATTGAGGCCTTGGGCAAACCCTTTCCTAAATCTAAAGAGGTTTTCCAAATTATTAAATCTTCTCGTGTCAAAGGATCATTAGGACGGAAAAGAGAGGTGGTATTATTAGGAGTTAAAGGAGAGGGAATAAAACCTGCTTCAGCTAAACCTTGAATAACCGCAAAATCAGGATCATTAACCGGAACATCAGAGAAGGCTGGTTGAGACGTTTTAACCCCTAATCTAATTTGTTTTTCGGGCGTATTTTCATAGAATTTATTGTAAGCATTCACTAACCATTTCGCATAAGTTCTACGGTTAATTGTTGTTGTAGCATCAAGTTCTTTATCATCAGAATTATCCCCTTTCAAAACTCCTAATTGAGAGACATCTTTTAGATAAGATTGTAAGGGATCAGGAATGCTCTTAAATTTAGCAGTTGTTGTAGTATCAGTTGATGTCTCAGAAGGGTTTTTCTGATTATTGTCTATGGCTTGGGTTTGAGAATTGATTGGTTGATAATCTAACAAATAATTCGTGGTTCCTGCTTGAGTAGACAAAAAAGATAATTTGACTTGTAAGTTATCTTTTTGAGCAATTAATACATTACTATCTGACTCAAAAGGCTGTGTAATTTCCCAAGATTGAGATTCCAACTCTCTTTGATAAAACTCAGTAATTGTTTGAAGAGAAGCAGCAGATGACCAACGAATACTTCCCTTTTCTTCCGTTATTGGCTCAGAAATTTCTTGTAAATTTGACTGCGGATATTGGGGAATAACTGAGGGAAAATTCCCAGGAAGTTTTTGTTGTGATGAATTAGTTTCTTCTGATTTTTTTTGTAATTCAGGATTAGGAGATAAACGATTTTCTAAAATATTTGTGCCATTACAAGCGGTTAAAGTCGTGATTAACAAGCTGAGCGTACCATAGCGTAGAAGAACGGCTGCAATTTTCAAGAACATATATTGTGAATACCAAGCAGGACAAAATCAATAAAATGATTCTCTATATCTATAGTTATAACAAAAAATATAGGTTAATTATTCTCCCTATTTAGCCATCTCTAAAAAAAACAAACTTCTGTAATGCCATTAGATAATGAGATAACAGCATAAAGATTACGTCAAAAATTCCGAGATTAAGGGTAAAATTTATGTTGTTAAGGAAAACCCCGCTTAGAATACTAAATCGCCATCGTGATTGCAATTTACCCAGGAAGTTTTGATCCCATTACTCTAGGTCATCTTGACATTATTGAACGAGGAGCAATCTTATTTGACAAAGTGATTGTTGCTGTTTTGTGTAACCCCAATAAGCAACCTTTATTTACCTTAGAAAAACGGGTTAAACAAATTCGTCAATGTACCCAACACTTAACCAAAGTTGAAGTAGACAGCTTTACCGGATTAACTGTAGATTGTGCTAAATTACACAAAGCAAGGGTTGTGTTGAGGGGACTGCGAGTTTTGTCAGACTTTGAAAAAGAACTGCAAATGGCTCACACCAATAAAACCCTATCTCAAGAGATAGAAACAGTGTTTCTAGCAACTAATAAAGAATATAGCTTCTTAAGCAGTAGTACCGTTAAGGAAATTGCTCAGTTTGGAGGGTCTATTTCTCATCTAGTTCCTGAAAATGTCGCTAAAGACCTCTGTTCATATCATCGTTAGTTGACAAAAGATTAGAGAATGAAGATTGCAGATTGGATACAAATAAGCCCTTGCGTCTTACGTTCAGATGTCTTGACCTCTCCTATGATAACCTCCGAGAAAACCTCTAAGTTTTACCTTCGCTTTCAAGCATTGGTAAGTCTATAATTAACAATTCCAGAAGGGGGTCAATCTACAATCTGCCCTTAGCAATCTGTAATCCTTTGACAAACAATTTATACTTTTTACCATTTATTATTCCATTGATACTTATGGTACGACGAAACTCCTCTCCCCCTAATAATAATACTTCGGTGAACCACCAAAATAACAGAACAAGCGATCACCGAGACGCAGATTTTGATATCCAACAAGAGTTAGCTCGTCTTCAAGAAATGATCTATGAGAGCTTTCATATTCCAGTATCACGATGGACGATTATTGATGAAGATAAATTATTAGAACAAATAGAATTTGTTGGTACAAAAATTCCTGAAGCTATTAGAAAAGCGTTAGGAGTGCTTGATCAAGAACAAGAAATTATTGCTGATGCTGAGGTTTATGCTGAGCGCATGATCCAATCTGCTAAACAACAAGCTGCGCAAATTTTAGACGAGTCAGGCATTATTCAACAAGCGCAACAAGAAGCTAATCAAATTCGTCAACAAGTGCAGCAAGAATGTGAGGCTATTCAAGCTCAAACAATGTCAGAGATTGACCAATTACGTCAAGTTACTACTCATGAAATGGAGCAGTTACGTCAAAATAGTCTGGCGGAAACAGGCAAGATTCAAGATGGCGCTGATGAATATGCTGATAATGTCTTAACCCACCTAGAGCAACAACTGGGTGAAATGTTAGGAGTGGTTCGCAATGGTCGTAAGCAATTATATAGCAATTCTGCTCAACGGAATCCTTCTCCAGGCAAAAAGTTGCCTGGAAATAGCAAAAAACGCTCTTAAACGAAGGATTCTAATCCTTTTTTCTTAATTTGTTGCTGGATTGTTACGAGAATTTGGCGGAGACAATACGTCACTGGTTTGCTCTTTAGATGAAGACTCTGGGGGCGTTTTTCGAGTGGCTGGAGGAGCAGGAGCAGCCAACGGTTCTTTGTTTGCTTCAGTTGGAGCCGTTTCTACAGGAAGTTTTCCTTCAGGCGTAGTGGGAATGGTTTGGGGCGGCTCTTTTCTGACTTCAACAGGAGCCGTTTCTACAGGAGGTTTTTCTTCAGGTGTAGTGGGGATAGGTTGGGGTGGCTCTTTTCTGACTTCAACAGGAGCCGTTTCTACAGGAGGTTTTTCTTCAGGCGTAGTGGGGATAGGTTGGGG
>JBCDDV010000167.1:0-6078 GCA_039180145.1 Cyanobacteria bacterium P01_G01_bin.49
AAGAATTAGAGGCTCATGTGCATGATGTCTTGGTTCAGTTAGAGCAAAACTCTGAAGCCTTCGAAAATATCTCTAAAAAGTTTGGTGCTTGGATACAATTAGTAGCTTATTTTAAAGTTATGTATCCAGGTCTTTCTTTTGAAAGTGATATCGTTACAAGATTAGCTAAGTATAACCTCGGTGTAGACTTTGACTTCTACTACCTTTACTCAGATCAAAGGGAAGATACTTAGTGCGATCATCATTGAGGTTCAAATTTAAGGCAAAGTCGAGTTGACTTGCTCCCGCTCTGATCGTGTCTTTTTGTCGTTAAGCTCAGTGTCGAAAATCTTATACTCTAACTAAAGATGCTACTAAGGCTATTAGCCTAATATTTTAAGAATTTCGTCGTGCTAGTCCGCAACACTCCAAACCATGAACAAACCCGTAATTCTCACCGTTGATGATGACCCTGAAGTTTTGCAGGTGATCGCTAGAGACCTGAGACAGCAGTACGCTGAGCGGTTTCGTATTATCCGAGCAAATTCAGGGCAAGCGGCTCTCGATACCGTAGAGCAGTTAGCTCTTCGTAACGACACCGTTGCGCTGTTTCTCGTAGATCAGAGGATGCCTCAGATGACGGGGGTGCAACTCCTAGAACAGGTGACGCCAATCTGTCCTGAAGCTAAACGGGTGTTATTGACAGCTTATGCTGACACCGAAGCCGCCATTCGCGCTATCAATGTAGCCCGTCTTGACTACTATCTGTTGAAACCCTGGGATCCACCCGAAGAAAAGCTCTATCCCATGCTAGACGATTTGCTCAACGACTGGCTTGCTCACTTCCACCCAGAATTTCAAGGAATTCGGGTAATTGGAACGCGCTGGTCGGCTGATTCTCATCGGATCAAAGATTTTTTAGCCCGTAACCAAATTCCCTATCGTTGGCTAGATATTGAACGAGATGCCGATGCCCAAAAGTTATTAGACTATGCTAAAGTCGACGGATTCCATTTACCTTCAGTGCTGTTTGCCGATGGGGAGTATCAATCTCAGCCCACCAATTTGCAAATTGCCGAAAAAATTGGTCTGCAAACCCAGGCAACTAATCCTTTCTATGACTTGATCATCATCGGAGGTGGGCCTGGGGGATTAGCAGCAGCAGTCTATGGAGCCTCAGAGGGGCTACGCACAGTGATGATTGAAAAAGAAGCCCCTGGTGGTCAGGCAGGCACCAGTTCAAGAATTGAAAACTATCTAGGGTTTCCCGTTGGTCTTAGTGGAGGCGATTTGGCGAGACGGGCGGTGACACAGGCCAAGCGGTTTGGAGTAGAAATCCTCACTCCTCAAGAAGTTACAGCGATTCGTATCGAAAATGACTACCGCATCATCACTCTCCAAAACGGGAATGAATTGACGGGCCATGCAGTAATTTTGGCTTTAGGCGTGACTTGGCGGCGACTGACTGTCCCAGGGGCTGACAGATTAACAGGTGCAGGAATTTATTACGGGGCTGCTCAGACAGAGGCAATGAACTGCGCCAACGAAGATGTATATGTTTTAGGAGGTGCTAATTCAGCCGGACAAGCCGCTATGTATTTCTCACGCTTTGCCCGCAAAGTCACCATGCTAGTGCGAGGAGATTCCCTCACAAAAAGCATGTCCCAGTATCTCATCGACCAAATTGGAACCACAAACAACATTGACGTTTGGACTCATTCGAGCGTGATAGAAACTAAGGGAGAAAGTCGCCTTGAAGCACTCGTGATTAATAATTCTCAGACAGGAGAAACGCAAATCCTGCCAGCCAAGTCTTTGTTTATCTTTATTGGTGCAGTTCCCAAGACCGAGTGGTTGGCTAGCTTGATAGAGCAAGATGAAAAGGGATTTATCCGCACTGGGCCAGATTTGAGCCGAATGGGCAATGGCAAGACGATGAGTATCAGTAAAAATCTTTCCAAAGAATGGCCATTAGAGCGTGATCCCTATCTGCTCGAAACTAGTGTTCCTGGTATTTTTGCTGTGGGGGATGTGCGTCATGGATCAGTCAAGCGAGTCGCCTCTGGAGTTGGTGAAGGCAGTATTTGTGTCCAGTTTGTTCACCGTTATCTTAGCAATCTGTGAGTTAAGTTTCTTCTCAGATTAGATTTGTCAGTATATACATTTTGAAATATAGTCATTTCATTTATCATTTATCATTGACCATTTATCGTGAAATGTATTAAACAACTATTGACTCTAGAGCCATTCCAGCAACTGCCTCAAGAGAAACTAGAATGGGCATGCGATCGCGCTCATGAACTCCATCTCCCAGCCAGAACTTTGTTGGTGGAAGAAGGGGCTGATCCTAATGGCTTTTTCCTTCTCATCAAAGGGCGAATCAGCATTACCCGAATGTGTGAAGGGATCGAAATGCCTATTGGACAACACGAAGCACCTGCCTTCTTTGGCGAAATTCCGGTACTGACCGATGCACCTGTACTGGTGTCGATGCGAACCTTGAGCGATTGCGATCTCTATCAAATTAACTGCTGTGACTTCATCACTTTATTGCACGAATGTCGAGGTTTTGAGCGTAGTATCTTTCGAGTCGTCCAGGAGCGAACACGGGGACTAGAATCCTTTATTCGTGGTCGGGAAAAGATGGCTGCTTTAGGAACCCTCTCAGCAGGACTAGCTCACGAACTCAATAACCCCGCCGCCGCTCTAGTAAGGGCTTTGCGAGATGTCGTTCCTGCTATTCGAGAACTAGAACACATGAATTTAACCTACGGTCAACAAAATGCCGATCCAGAGCATACTCAAGATTGGCAGAATACTCGCGATCGCGGCTATGAAGTTATTTTCAATCAGACCATAGACGCTATGACCTTGAGCGATCGTGAAGACGAACTCCTAGATTGGCTAGAAGACTATGGTGTTAGGGATGCTTGGAAATTGACCGAACCATTGGCGGCGGCAGGAATTGAGATATCCGCCTTAAAACGTCTTACAGAGCGTTGGCGCAATGATCCCACGCAGCTACGGGACATGGGCATTCGCTGGTTAGCCCTCTCATTTGACGTGATGTCTCTGATTAAAAATGGACTACGGGGAGCTGAACGTATGTCCGATCTAGTACGCTCTATGAAATCTTACTCTCATCTGGATCGGGGAGTCCAACAGTTGATAGATATACATGAAGGGCTAGAAGACACTCTCAAGCTTTTTTCTTATAAGCTCAAATCTGGTATCATGGTTCGCCGCAAATATGATCGAACCTTACCTAAAATTTGTGCTTATGGCAGCGAACTCAATCAAGTATGGACTAACTTAATTGATAACGCCCTTGATGCCATGAATGAGAGAGGAATACTTGAAATTTTGACTTGTCGAGACGGAAACTACGTCCGTGTTGAAATTATTGATTCGGGTATTGGTATTCCTCCTGAAATTCAGTCTCGCATTTTTGAACCGTTTTTTACCACTAAAGACATGGGAAAAGGGTCTGGACTAGGTTTGGATGCAGTCAATCGTATCGTTCACAATCGACATCGAGGCATTGTCACGGTGACTTCACGCCCTGGACGAACTTCCTTGACGGTATGTTTACCGCTTCTAGTCCAAACGTAAGATCGTGTCGCAAAAATGAGATGAAAATGCGCCTTGGGAGGGTATTGGAAGGGGTTGGTTTTATTCGGTTTTAGGGGGTGGTAAAGAGTTACGTCCTCAATCTCGAACCCCTAAAGTTCCCGTAGATTGAGATAATACTTATGATGCACCTCTACGTGGCGATTTTGCTGTTCCTACTTTATTCAATGGCAATTTTGATGCTAGTTTCAATCCTCATGAACGCCAACTTCCTCCTTCGTCTGGCTTCGTTGTTGATTCAAAGGCGATCGCTGGTTGGTCTTTTCATGGTGGCATGGATTAGAAAGTTTTGAGCGTAATCTAGCTAGAGAAGGTCGAGAACTTTATATCATTGCTGGTGGTAGAGGACACAAAGCCGATATTATCAGTCAAGATGGCTTTTTAATTAATGTTCCTGAAAGAGTTTGGAAAGTTATTATCGTTTTAGATAAACCTGGTCAAACGATAGCCGATGTTGATAAAAATACGATAGCTTTTGCTGTGGATTTACCTAATATCGATCCAGCGAATGATACTGATATTAACCCCACTGATTGGCAAGATTATGTAATTTCTGTTCGAGAACTAGAAAATAGATTAGAGAGTCAACGATTTAACGATTATGACTTTTTATCTAAAATTCCTATTAGTCTCCAAAATATAGTTGAACAGAGAAATCGTACAGAAATTTTACAGTGGATTAATAATAATATGCCCCCAACAGCCCAGCTTTTAGCTGTTCCTGATACTACCATCGGGCATAAGAGTGTTTTTGAAGATAGCTCCTTTAAAACTTTGAATATAGAAATTTCTAGCATCAGTCAAAAAAGCATGGCTGAGATTGGCATTTTTGAAATAGGCTTCAGACAAATCGGCACCAGTCAAATCAGCATAACTGAGGTTGGCATCTCGGAAATAGGTTTCAATCAAGCTAGCATCAATCAAAATAGCACCAGTCAAATTAGCCCTCTCCAGATAAGCTTCTCCAAGATTTATCCCCTCCATATTAGCCCCACTGAGATCAGCATACATAAGACGAGACAAATCCATAATCGCATAGCTAAGGTCAGCATCCCTGAGAATAATGTTTCTGAGATCGACATCGAGCAATTTAGCCTCAGAGAGATCGACCCCAGTGAAATCTCTTTCGCCAGCAGCATACCTTCTAAGCAATTCTTCAACATCCATAACTCAACCCATGAAATCATGAACATCCTAAATAATACCGCAACCAATATCTGATCAAACTTACTCCAATCTGAAACCTCACTAGACATCACCTTTCAAATTACCAACCTTCCCACAGGTCAACTCGCCGAAGCTACCATCACAGGGTTTGACACCTTCGGTCGCCCCAACGTAGGAACCATCCTCATCGACTACAACGCCAACGGAGTCGGTTGGTTTATCGATCCCATACCTTTGACCATTGATCATTAATCATTGAACATTTTGGATTTAAGTCTACTTCTTCGACGGCGTTTTTTCTTCTCAATCCCTGATTATGCAAGGTTTTTAACCATCAGTGTCGGCTCTCTAGTAAGTTAAGTTAAATCTTTCTTCCGCTTTTTTGATAATAATCCAAGTCCCAGAATCACACCTAAACTCCATAAGTTAGTAGGCTCAGGAACAGTCTGTGTGGGCTGTACTTGGTTTTGAAAACTAATGGAGTTAATATTAGAGGAAATGAAAGCATAATCAGTTCTTGGTCGGCTATCAACCGAATTATCAGGGTCAGCTATTGTCATTCTCATGCTAGTCACTGAACTAGCATTTGAAGCTGTAAGTCCAACAAAATCTGATAGCTCAAAGGCTAAACCTGATAATTGTCGATTATCAAAGGTTTGGATCTGGCCGGTACTATTGTTGTACCGCTCTAAATTTTGTGTTCCTAATCGGTTCCAGTCTGGATCAGTTGAGTTAGTTTTTGTCCCTTCTGTAACTAGAGAAGCCACGACATTACCATCCGCATCAAGAAGTTCCCACAAATCTGGACTCTGATTGTTAGCAATATCAGCCGCAAAAAAGTCTACAACCTGGTCACCGATGGCTGTTGGATCTAAGAAAATAACTGGGAAAAAAAAGGATTCTAGGTCTTGAGCCGTCGTTTTGTTAATTCCTGTGGAGAGAGATAAACCATTAGTTCCAGCCGTAAGGTAGTCTTGATCATTAGCAAACAGCTTATTATCAATTCCTTTGTATTGAATTGGGAAAGGTGTATCAATGGTATCTGGGGCCAAACCGAAAAAGTCTTTGGTAGAGACTTGGGTGCTTGCTCCCCCTCCATTAGGTTCAACTGTGAAGGAAAGTACATTGTTCAAGCTTGTCGGTGTAAGAGTATCAGAAGCTTCATTGAAGATGGCTTCTTCTGAAGTGATTTGGGTGACAGTGAAACTCACCGCAAGGGCTGATTGTTGAGTAACTCCTAACCCCAAAAAAAATAAAGCTCCTAAAGGGATAAGCTTGTTCATAATAAATTGACTCCATTAT